>CAJOQU010000193.1 GCA_905236975.1 uncultured Clostridia bacterium | reverse complement strand
GATGCGGCAACCGCAAAACATGCCGAGTTAATCTCCATCCGCCGCTATTGGAGATTTCATGATCTATTTGTGCTGACGCTTTAGCGGCAGAATGGAGATTAATATGGCAGTATCACACAGAGGAGCGATTTCATTCGGTATGGTGCATATTCCGGTCGGGCTTTACACCGCCACGCAGGATAACGATATTCATTTTAACCAGTTATGTAAAGAGGACGGCTCAAGAGTGCGGTATAAAAAGGTCTGCTCGGGCTGCGGGAAAGAGGTCGGTGCGGAGGACATTGTGAAAGGCTTTGAGTATGAGCCGGGCAAGTATGTGACGCTGACCGACAGCGATTTTGAAAAGGCAAAATCCGAAAAGGACAAGGCGATCCACATTCTCCATTTTGCCGCGCTTTCGGAGCTGCGCCCGATCTATTTTGATAAAACCTATCACGCGATCCCCGAACAGGGAGGCGACAAGGCGTTTGAGCTGCTGCGGCGCGCCATGAAGGAGGAAAACAAAATCGCCATTGCCAAAACGGTTATGGGAACCAAGGAAAAGCTGTTGGCGCTGATCCCGACCGATACCGGCATTTTAATTGAGACATTATTTTTTGCCGATGAGGTAAAGGAAGCGCCGAAGGATCCTGTGTGCCAGGAAATCGGTGATGAAGAACTGAAAATGGCGAAAACCCTGATCGGCGCGATGGTGAAACCCTTTGAGCCTGAGCAGTACCGGGATGAATACCGCGAAAAGCTATGGGAGATCATCAACGCCAAAATTCACGGCAACGAAATTGTCGCGCCGAAGGAAAGCGTTATCAGCGTGATTGATTTAATGGAAGCACTCAAACAAAGTCTTGCCGAAGTGAAGCAAAAATGAGCGACCTTTTTGAGCAGAAAAACATCAAGCCGATGCTGATCGGCACCGAGGGCGAGGCCTTTGATTCCCCCGATTATCTTTATGAATTAAAAGTAGACGGCGAACGCTGTATCGCTTTCCTTGACCCCGAAAGCGGCACCGATTTGCGCAATAAGCGCAATCTGAAAATGCTCCCAAAGGTGCCGGAGCTGTCCGGAATCCACAAGCAGGTAAGCTGCCGCTGTATTTTAGACGGTGAGCTGGCGGTTTTCACAGACGGCAAGCCCGATTTTTATGAAATCCAGCGCCGGAGCCTCACAAGCGACCCGTTGAAAATCCGGCTTGCAGCAGAGAAACACCCCGCCTGCTTCACCGCCTTTGATATTCTCTATTACAAGGATCATGCGGTTTGCGACCTGCCGCTTACCGAGCGAAAGAAGCTGCTCCAAAAAGCGGTCAAGAAGGAATCCGAACTCTTTGCCGTATCACGCATCATAGAAAACACCGGCGTCGCCTTTTTTGAGCTTGTAAAACGAAAAGGATTGGAAGGCATCGTCGCCAAACGGAAAAACAGTCTTTATTTTTTCGATAAACGCACCAAGGATTGGATCAAATGCAAAAACCTCAAGGACGAGGACTATGTCGTGTGCGGTTATATTCCAAAGGTTCACAGCATGTCAAGCATTGTACTCGGACAGTACGAGGGCGGCGAACTGGGTTACAAGGGACACGTCACCTTAGGCGTAAGTGGAGAAAATTTCAGAAAAATCCGGGAGCTGCCACGGCTTGAAGCCCCGCCTTTTTCCGTCCCTTCCGGCAATGAAAACGCCGTGTGGGTAGAGCCTTTGCTTTGCTGTACGGTCAAATACATGGAAAAGACCGAATCGGGCAGTCTGCGTCAACCGGTTTTCAAGGGTCTGCGGCCGGATAAAGAGCCGATCGAATGTACAGTTAAAAAAAATAAAAGGCTGTGATCAACACAACCCTATATTTCTTACACATCCTACAAAATTGAAAAGGGAGAAAAGCAACACCGCAGTATTACCGATCTCCCTTTGCGGCTGATTTTATCGTTGACTGCCAACTAACGGGTCTTTGCACCACGGATCTTTTTCAGATTTTAGGTGTCATCCGCACCGGCGGGATGACCCGCCAATCAAGAAGATGCAAACGCATCTCTTTGCAAGGATTTTTCTGCCCTTGCAATACTATTATACACGATGTCCCCGCCATCTTTTACCACTTCGCCACGATCTTGCCGTATACCGCCGAACCCGCCTTCTCTCACATAAAATATAAAAGCGGCTCTCCGTATTTTGCGGAAAGTCGCTTTAAGTGGTTAAACGAATTTTGTTTTCAGGCTTTGTTCTCAGAACCGAAAAGTTTGATTTTGGTTTTCACGGCATCCTTGATTTTTTCAACCTTCAAATTGCGGATTTCGTTATACGAAAGGTTTTTCGCAAGTCCTTCAGCCATACCCTCGTTTGCCGCCATACACAGATCAGTGAAGATATTGACCTTGGCAATCCCATCTTTAACCGTGTTGCGGAAATCGTCGTCCGACAGACCGGAACCGCCGTGCAAAACCAGCGGTGTATCCACCCTTGCACGAATGGCTTTCAGCCGCTCGATATCAAGGCGCGGCTTCTCTTTATAAGCGCCGTGCGCGGTTCCGATGGCAACCGCCAGCGCATCCACCGAGGTTTTTGCAAGAAAGGACTCGGCTTCCTCCGGTGTAGTGTACAGATCGGTCGTGGCGTTATCGCGGGTTGCGGCCTCTCCTACATGGCCGATCTCGCCCTCAACCGTGGCGCCGAACGCATGCGCGATCTTGACGATTTCGGCGGTATCGGCCATGTTTTGCGCTTCGTCACCGGCGGATCCGTCAAACATAATGCTGGAGAATCCCATTTTGAGCGCCTGCATACAGCGTTCAAAGGTTAAACCATGGTCGTAATGCACCACCACGGGAACCGAAGCCTTCTTCGCGTTTGCCAGAATAGACGGTGCGATGAGGTCAAATTCGCCGTAGGGCAGTAAAACCTCCGCCGTGCCGATGATGATAGGAGAACGCAGCTCCTCCGCCGCGGTAATCGCCGCTTCAAGCATATCGGTATCGGTGGTATTGAACAGACCGACCGCGTAATGCTCCTTTTGTGCCTTTTTTAAAACGTCATTTAGATTTACAAGCATTTTTTATCCCTCGATTACAACTTCTCTTACTAAGGTTTTATCCGTGAAAATATCGGTTTCATCTGTACTGCGGGTGGAAAATTCCGAGATCACCGCGCCGTCCTCCGCTGCCTGGAACCAATGCCAGGTTTCCGGGTTGATGGTGTACTGTTCGCCGGGATTTAACACGATTTCATGAAAAACGGAAACATCGCTCGGCGGCAGCTTGGCCTTGATTGCGTCCGTATTCTTTTCGCCCGCTACATACAGATAAACCTTTCCGTAACGGCAGCGGAAGGTTTCTTCCTTTCCGGGCATTCCGTTTGTCGGAATGTGCATATGCTCGGGGCAGGTCTGTCCCGGCAGTAACACCATTTCCTTTGCGCAAACGCGGTCGGTATTGATGTAGACTACAAGCTGCAGCCCTAAATCGTTTACCATGCCCTTACCGAAATCAACCACCTCAATGTTCTGCTTTTCTTCCTCTGTCAGCACAATGTGTGCTTTTTCATACAGTGCCAGTGCTTTTTGTACCTGTGCGTCGTACTCTGTTCTTGTCATAGTGTTTTCCTCCCGTATAGATTTGCCAATGCTTCTATTTCATCTTTGCCTTCCATTCCGTCTACGGAGTTTTCAGAAAAGAGGTTACAGGCCGCAGCCGCGGAAGCAAATTCCAAAACGCGATGGTCGTCATATCCATTGTAGAACCCGTAAAGACAGCCGGCGCAGAAGGCGTCCCCCGCGCCAACACTTCCCTTAATTTTTTCAGGCGGGATCTGCAGGGAGGGAACGACTGTAAAGTTCCCCGTGGGAACATCATAACAAAAGCCCGCGTCCTTACAGTGGATCACGACTTTTCTGCCGACGCCGGCACGGGCGATCAGCTCCATGGTTTTTTGTATGTTTTCCGTATATAGGCTGCCGTCCTCCCGGTAAGGCGGCAGATCGGAAAGCATGGCGCTTTCGATCTCGTTTACAATGAAGAAATCACAATAGGGCAGTACCGGCAGAATTTTGGCTTTGTAATCCGCTTTGCTGTCACTCACCACATCGACCGAGGTTTTGATGCCGACCGCCTGCGCATCGTGTAAAAAGCGGGCCATCACGGTACCGTATTCCGCGTCCTCGCAGTCAAATTCATCGAGCAGCAAAATGTACCCGATATGCAGAATCTCGCACCCGAGCGCGGACAGGTCGATATCCTTCGGGGAAAACTGTGCGTTCGAGCCGCGCGCATGGAAAAAGGTGCGTTCCCCCGTCGGCAGACTGATCACGTCGCTGAAGCTGGTCGGCTTATCGGGAGAAATGGATACCTGCTCGCAGTCTATCCCATACCGGCTCATTTGGGAAAGAACAAACCGGCCGTATTCATCGTCTCCGATCTTGCCGATGGCGGAGACAGGAACGCTGCGGTCAATTTTTGCAAGGTCGATCGCCGTATTCGGCACGCAGCCGCCCACCGCCCGGCTAATATCCACAATATTGGCCAGCATACCGATCTTCGGGTAGCAGTCTACCGTTTTTACAATATCGCTCAATATGTTTCCCGCAATGGCGATGCCTCTGCGTTTCCCGGTCATCAGGTAATCTACCGTCACGCCAAACACCGCCGCCAAAGCCGGAAACTGCGTGATTTCAGGATAACCCGCGCCGCTCTCCCATCGGCTTACGGCTTTATCGCTTACATGCAGTTTTTGTGCCAACTGGGACTGTGTAAGCCCGCATTTTTTTCGCAGATTTGCAATAGAAGCGCCAATGCTTTTTGCGTCCATACCAACACCTCGTTTCAAAGTTCCTGTCTCTATTATAAAACGTTTCCACCACGCGGTAAACCTATTTTTTTAAGATTTTATAAGTAGAATCCTTTACGAGACGCCTTTATAACTCTATGAATCGTATATAAAGACAAGCAATCCGCAAGTCGGTCCGCGGAAGATCAGCGGCGCAAGATAGCCCGGTAGGGCCTTCCTTCGGCGCTGTGCGCCTCGGTCAGTCACCCTACCGGGCTATCTGTTGTTCATTATAATTATTTTGCCTGTCTACTTGACAGGGGGCAGCTCAATCCGATAATCGGAACGGCAACAGCCTCTTGTTCAAAAAACCTCTCGGCGGTCAACAGCGGCCGATTCGACCTCAATTTCCTGCTCATCGGTGTTTTCTTCGGTTTCCTCGCTGTCCGTCGATGCGGCTAACAGCTTCTTCAACGATACCAGATCCCGCACATCGACTTCGCCGTCACCGTTGACATCAAGCGATTTATCGGTTTCATTCTCAAAGCCGCCGAAGTGTCCGAAAACATAAACTTCCCCCCTGTTCCTAAGAATTTTTCCCCCCGAAAGAGCTGTTCACCATTTTGTGTTTGTAAAATTTCTGTTGATATGCTATACTATATGATATTCCTTGGCTTACACTCGATCAGGACAAAACGCCCGACAATCGGCTGTTTTGTCGTTCTTTCACGCCTTATTGCAGAAAGGATTAAACCGTGAAACAAGAAAAAGAACTTTTTGCTCAAGTGGCAAACGCACTGGTAATATGGTACCATGCCAACAAACGGATTATGCCGTGGCGTGCGGAGCCCACCCCTTATCATGTATGGATTTCGGAGATCATGCTCCAGCAAACCCGTATCGAAGCGGTTATTCCTTACTATGACCGGTTTTTAAGAGCATTTCCCGATGTGCAAACTCTGGCCGAAACCGACGAAGACCGTCTTTTAAAATATTGGGAGGGGCTGGGCTATTACAGCCGCGCCCGTAATTTAAAAAAAGCAGCCGGGCAGATCATACGCGACCACGGCGGCCGCCTGCCCCAAACGGCGGCGGAATTAAAAAAGCTCCCCGGTATTGGAGACTATACTGCCGGCGCCATCGCCTCGATCGCTTACGGCAAGCCGGAACCGGCCGTAGACGGCAACGTTCTGCGGGTCTTGTCCCGCGTAGCCGCCTGTCCGGATGATATCATGCTCCCGGCCACGCGCAAAGCCATGACCGAGCAACTGCGCGCCATCTATCCCGCGGGACAGGATGCGTCTGACCTGACCCAAGGTATCATGGAGCTTGGCGAAACGGTCTGCCTGCCGAACGCCGTGCCGCGGTGTGAAATCTGCCCGCTTCAGGGCTGCTGCCGCGCCCACAGCCGGGGCGTGGCCATGGATTTTCCCGTGAAGAGCCCGAAAAAAGCCCGCAAGATCGAACGAAAATCGGTGTTTTTGCTTTTGTGTGACGGGCGCTACGCCCTGCACCGCCGCGATTCCTCGGGGTTGCTTGCCAATTTGTGGGAATTTCCGAACATTCCCGGCCACGCGACCATGCAGGAGATCGAGTCATACCTGCGCGAGTGCGGCCTGCACCCCCTTGCCGTTACCCCCTGTGGCAAAGCCAAGCATATTTTCACCCATGTGGAGTGGCACATGACCGGATACCTTGTCACCTGTGAGCAACCGGGCGGCGATTTTGTTTGGAAAACAGCGGAGGAAATCCTCACGCAGTATGCCATTCCCACGGCGTTTCGCGCATTTACTTCCTTAATAAAATGATCCCCCTGTCGCTTTTGTCGATCACTTTGACAAGAAGCGGCAAGGGGATTTTTTAACCGTAATGATTGCTTTTACAACTCCGCCTCGGGCAGACCTGCAAGCGACATTAACAGAGACAGCACCCCCGCCAAAAGCGCGGTGGACAGCACCAGTTTCCAATCCACCCAAAACAGCACGGTGGAAGTGCCGATGGTGGCAATGGCGGTCTGTGCCACTGTTTTGACTGCGCGAACGGCGGCCGCCTTGAGCCAGTTGATGATTTTCTCTTTCATGATTTTCCCTCCATTATTTAAACAAAATAGCGGCAGCCACGCCCAGCACCGCGCCGATTAGGGTGGTAATGATAAACCGGCGGTAATAACGCAGATCGTCAGACGGCAGCTTTTCTACCGAATCCAGTCGCTTATCAATGCTGTTGATCTTATCGGCCGAGTTTTTGGTTTGAACGGCGATTTTTTCCACAGCGCTGGTCAGGCGGCGAATATCCTTCACCTCGGACTTGATCTCGTTCAGTTGATGAAAAATATTGGAGTCGTTGGCCTCGCAAATGGCCAACCGCTCAGTGATATGTTCTTCCAAATTCATCACTCCTTGCATCTATGGCAAGATCAGTTTAAAAAAAGACATGCCCGACATAAAAGGACACATCTTGAAAGTTTCCTGTTTTCATGAAGCTTTTCACCGAATTGAAAACCTTTCATATGCTGTTATTGAAGGTAGGTTTTTATCCGATAACTTCAATTTTTTTTAGGAGGCTATTATAATGGCAGATATAAGAAACGACTGCCCTGACGACAACGGCTTTAAAGAGGCCGTTTGTATCGACGCGGGCAGAGTTTATGATTCTTGCTGTGATCGCGATTGTCTTGAAGATCTGCGATGTTTTTTCCTGCCGAATGACCAGTCGGTCATTGCCGGCGCGGTGAGCGTTCGCCTGAAAACAGCGGAAGTAATCAACGTGTACATCGATGTTGAGCCGGTCAATTACAACAAGGGCTTCTACTCTTGTGATTTGACCTTCTTCTTCCTACTTGGGTTTGACGTATTCTCAAAGCCTTATTGCGAACCGAAGGAGATCAAAGGCATTGCGTCTTACAGCAAAAAGGTCATTTTGTTCGGCAGCTGCGGCAATGTGAAGACCTTTTCCAACACAGTAGCGGATTCCGAAGAATCCTCTACACTGGCCAACCAAAGCTCAAATATGCCGAAGTGCGTGGTACAGGCGGTTGACCCGGTGCCGCTTTCGGCAAGGCTCGGTCACATTCACGACTGCTATGAAAGCGTTCGCTTTATTCCCGATAAGGTGACCAAGGTCATGGGCGGCAATGTTGTCACCGATCTGCAAGTCGGCGCGCCGACCGTGTATGCGTCGATCGGGATGTTCAGTATTGTACAGTTGATCCGCAATGTGCAGATGCTTATTCCGGTGTATGATTTCTGCATTCCCGAAAAACAGTGTGACGATTCAACCGATCAGCCCTGCGATACCTTCCGCCGCATCAGTTTTCCGACCGACGACTTCTTCCCGCCGCGCCCTGAGCATGTAGGAAATTCCTGCGGCTGCTCGAATTAAGGCAACAACTTTCCAAATCAAGGGCGACAACAGCCGTCCGTAGTCGTCTGTCTGCGTGTCGGCAAGCAAACAACACGGTTACGCCCCGCAGATTTTTTCAAACAAGTCTATCCTCAACAAAGCGGGAGCCAATCGGCTCCCGCGGAACATATTTTGATTGCAGCTAATAAATTATACATGGCAAAATCAGCCCAAACAGGTAATAT
>CAJOQU010000192.1 GCA_905236975.1 uncultured Clostridia bacterium | reverse complement strand
GAGCCGCTGGGGCACGCAGGCGCCCTTCTCGAACATCACGCTCGACTGGACCGTCCCCAACGACATGAAGAACCTGAACGCCATCGTCGGCGGCAAAGAGCTGGACTTCACCTACGGCGACTGCCAGAAGGAGATGGACATGGTCAACAAAGCCTTCATTGAGATCATGATTGAAGGCGACGCCAACGGCCGCGGATTCCAGTACCCCATTCCCACCTATTCCATTACCCGTGATTTTGACTGGTCTGAGACCGAAAACAACAAGCTGTTGTTTGAAATGACCGCGAAATACGGTACGCCCTATTTCTCTAACTATATCAATTCCGATATGGAACCCAGCGACGTGCGCTCCATGTGTTGCCGCCTGCGCCTTGACCTGCGCGAGCTGCGCAAAAAGTCCGGAGGGTTCTTCGGCTCGGGCGAATCGACCGGCTCCATCGGCGTAGTGACCATCAACATGCCGCGCATTGCCTATCAGGCGACCGATGAGGCTGATTTCTACCGTCGGTTAGATGAATTGATGGATATTGCCGCCCGCAGCTTGAAAACCAAACGTACCGTCATCACACGGCTGCTGGAAAACGGTCTGTACCCCTACACCAAGCGGTATTTGGGCAACTTTGACAACCACTTTTCGACCATCGGTCTGATCGGTATGAACGAGGTGGGTCTCAATGCCAAATGGCTGCGTGCTGACCTGACGGATAAAAAAGTTCAACGCTTTACCCGTGATGTGCTGAACCACATGCGTGAACGCCTTTCCGATTATCAGGAGGAATACGGCGATCTCTACAACTTAGAGGCCACGCCGGCCGAATCCACCACCTATCGCTTTGCCAAGCACGATAAGGAGGAATTCCCGGATATCATCACCGCCAACATGAACGGCACGCCGTATTACACCAATTCCTCGCATTTGCCGGTCGGCTACACGGAGGACGTCTATTCCGCGCTTGACATTCAGGACGATCTGCAAACGCTTTACACCTCGGGCACCGTATTCCATGCCTTCCTGGGTGAAAAACTGCCTGATTGGAAGGCGGCGGCTACATTGGTGCGCAAAATCGCCGAAAACTATAAACTGCCGTATTACACCATGTCGCCGACCTATTCGGTCTGTAAGGATCACGGCTACTTGACCGGCGAGCAGTACACCTGCCCCATCTGCGGGCAAAAGACCGAGGTCTACAGCCGCATCACCGGGTATTATCGCCCCGTTCAAAACTGGAACGACGGGAAAGCACAGGAATTCAAAGACCGCAAGGTGTATAACATCGGGCGTTCCAATTTGACCCATGCCGGCCCCAATCCCGCTCCGGTGGACGCCCCGCTTGACGGTACGGCCGCTTTGGCGCCGGAGGCCGTCGCCTGTGCCGCACCGGCCGAAAATGCCACGGCATTGCTCTTTAAAACCCCAACCTGCCCCAACTGCAAGGCGGCTGAGGCGTTGCTTACCAAAGCCGGTATTGCTTACACGGCGCTCAATGCCAATGAGGAAAAGGAGCTGGTCGAGCAATACGGTATCAAGCAGGCGCCCACGCTGGTCATTGTCGGGGAAGACGGATTTGAAAAATTCCGCGGCGTTTCGGACATCAAGGGTTACCTGACCCGCAGTTAGACCAAAAACAAAACAGATATTTCCGGCTGCTTCGGCGGCCGGAAACATTTATCATAAGGAGTATGACTATGGTTGATATCATCGTTGTCGGCGGCGGCCCCGCCGGTATGACGGCGGCGCTTTATGCCCTTCGAAACGGAAAAAGCGTGCTGGTGATTGAAAAGAACGGCTTTGGCGGCCAGATCACCTACTCCCCCAAGGTGGAAAATTACCCCGGCACCCTGCAGATGTCGGGCAATGAATTTGCCGATCATTTGATGGAGCAGATCTTGGCTCATGGCGCCGAGCTTGAATTTGAAAATGTGATCGCCGTAAACGAAGGTGAAAACGGTATCAAGCGTGTTTTAACCGAAGAAGGCGGTGAATATGAGGCTGCCGCCGTGGTGCTGGCCACCGGCGTCAAGCACCGCATGCTGGGTCTGCCCGGCGAACAGGAACTGGTGGGCGAGGGCGTCTCGTTCTGCGCGGTGTGCGACGGTGATTTTTACGCGGGGCAGACTGTGTGTGTAGCCGGCGGCGGCAACTCCGCTTTGCAGGAGGCCGTTTTGCTGTCGGAAAAGTGCGCGCAGGTGGTGGTTTTGCAGGATCTGCCGCATTTCACCGGCGAAAAGCGTTTGCAGGAGATTTTGTTTGCCCGCCCCAATGTGACAGCGTTGGTCGATCAGCGCATCACCGCCTTGGAAGCCGAAGGCGGCGCTTTGCGGGCGGTTGTGACGGAAAACCGCAAAACGGGTGAAAAACAAGAGATCACGGCTTCCGGCCTGTTTGAGGCCATTGGTCTGATCCCGGAAAACGAGGCCTTTGCCGACCTTGCCGACCTGAACGCCTATGGTTATTTTGACGCGGATGAAAACTGCCTGACCAAAACGCCGGGTGTGTTTGTGGCAGG
>CAJOQU010000191.1 GCA_905236975.1 uncultured Clostridia bacterium | reverse complement strand
GTTGATATTACTTTCACTGTAGACGGTAAGGAATACAGCGGAACCTTTTCAAACCTTTCCGGCAAATACAGCGTTGGCGATGATATCAAGGTTTATTACGATCCCGCTGACCCCGGAAAGATAAGCAACAGCAAAATAAGCCCTTTGTTTGCTATCGCAATGATAGGCGTCGGCGCTGTTGCGCTGATCTTCGGCGTTTACAAGACTGTTAATGCCTTTAAAAAGAGTAAAGAACTTGACACCATCGGCTCGTTCCCGAGTGCAGAGTTTGAGGGCATTAAAAACGCTCCCGGTGTTACTGAGTATTATTTCCGCTTTGACGGCAACGGCTTAAAACCCGGTTTTATTGTGGAAGACGCAAACAGAAATATTCTGTTTGAAGGCAAAATGCTCAAGCAGGCGCTTGTCGGCGCACGCCCGTATGAGTTCAATAATCATTTAACCGGCAAGGTCGAGCAGCACGAAATCGGACATATTGTAACACAGACTTATAACGATGAATTTTTCTCCGCAAAATCCTGGTTCAAGTTTGACGGCAAGAATGTTTGGGATTTTCTGCATGAAAAAGGGATTCGTATATCAACCAATCTTCACAGCAAATTCCCGTATTTTATTTATGATGTTGCCCAAAACGGTTCTGCGCTTGCAAGAATTGAGACGAGCAGTATCTATGTTCACGAGGATGAAGAGTCGGAACATAAGGTAAAAGTTCCGACCGGCAGAATGTATTATCGCTTTTGGACGGCGTCAAACGATTTTGATACTCTCTTCCTCACAATTTTTGCCATTTCCGAAACAGAACAAGCCGTTGTTGAATAACCCAATAAAGGCTTTTGCCTCCTTTGCCGTTATGTAGCAGAGGAGGCGCTTTTCATTTCATGTGCCAAAACGGCAGGGGGTGTAATTTCTGCACCCCTGCTGTTTTGGCTATATGTCATTCTAAACAAGCCCGATAGATAGCAAGATCTTCATCCTTGAATACGTTGAAGATGACTTTGATAGGGCTGTTTTCCCTTGTTTTCCAATTTTTTACAGTCTGAATGGCGATCTTTGCCGCCTCTCTTTGAGGAAAACCAAATACACCCGTTGAGATACAGCAGAAGGCAATGCTTTCGCATCCGTTTTCTACGGCAAGCTCAAGGCAGGATGTATAGCAGGAAGCAAGCAGGTCACAATGCCCTTGAGTCAATCTGCCGTTTACAATGGGACCAACGGTATGCAAAACATATTTTGAAGGCAAGTTGAAAGCGGGTGTGATTTTCGCCCCGCCGGTCGGTTCCTCAAACCCCTGTTTTTCCATAATCTCGTTGCAGAAGTTGCGCAAGCGCAACCCCGCCGCGCTGTGAACGCAGTTATCCTCGCAATTGTGGAGAGGTTGGAAACAACCAAGCATCTGTGAGTTTGCGGCGTTGACGATTGCATCGCATTCCAGCGTTGTAATATCACCCTGCCACAGATACAAACCATCGCCAACAGGTGCCAAATCGGTAACATGCGTAATGCCTTTTTCGGCTGTCTCTTCTTTAAGATATTCACTTTCGATTTGGATATACTCATTGGAAAGAGGCGCTGGCATACGCACATTCATAAGTGAACGCAAAAGGTCTTTTTGCTCCTGAGTTGTTGCGGGAATTTTAATTTCGCGGTATTGCGGTTGCTCCGCCAACAGCTCTTGGATCAAATAAAGACGTTTTTCGGTTTGATTCATTTGAACGGACATCTCCTTTTTAATCGGTAAGGTTATTCTATCATAAAATCAAACAAAAAACAAATTGCAAATGATTGTTGAATTTTTTTGAAAATGTGGTATACTGACAGTTGTGAAAATCGATTTTTGTCGAATTGTGTAATTTTGAGGTGTACAAACGGTGGTAGAAATTCACGAGCGGCAAATAACCTTGCCTACAAATGATTATCAAAAGCCAAAGAAAAAAAAGCCGTCCATATATTGGTCGTTCTTTATTCTTCCCATAACCTTTTTTTATTACGAATGCCTGTTCCGAATCGCGACGAAGAACACGTTGTTTAGCTATGCGATGATTCCCATTCTGTTGTTTTCCTGTGGTTATGGTCTGATCGGCTATTATCTTGTCACACTATCCGGCAATCCGCGAATCAATCGTTTGATTCGCCTGCTTATCATGCTGCTGACGGCAGTTCCTTTTTTGGTGGAATATTTTATTTATCGCCAATTTAAAGTGATGTATGATCTTAACACTATTTTCAACGGTGCAAGCGATGTGATCGGCAGTAATTTTTTGGGTGACGCCCTACGTATGATCTTTAGTCCCACGGGACTGTTGGTCATCGTGCTGATGTTTCTGCCGGCCGTTCTTTACGGGGTTTTCGGCAAGCGGATCGACCGTGGATACCGCGGTACCGCCCAAACGCGCATAATGGTATTGGCGATGTTTTTGGCGGTGGTCATATGCACGTTGATCACAACAGGTCTTCCCCGCCATTATCGAGAAACCTATCGAAAATCCTATCAGTTCGAATCGGCAATTTCCCATTTCGGCCTGATGACCGGCCTTCGGCTGGAAATCGTCCATGCAATCGGCGGACGCGGCACATCGTTTGAAATGGATGGTTCTGACAATCAAACATCCGCATCTTCCGGGTCGGAGGAACCGGACGCGCCCGAAGAACCCAAGGTGTATCCCAAAAACGAATTGCCGCTTGATTTTGCGGCGCTGGCATCCGCGGCGCCCAATCGAACCGTCAGAAATATGGATGAATACGTCGCTTCGCTGACCGCTTCTTCACAGAATGAATATACCGGCCTTTTCAAAGGAAAAAATTTGATCTTTATTTCGGCCGAGGCTTTCTCTGCCGAAGCGATTGACCCGGAACGCACCCCCACGCTTTACAGAATGGCGACCCGCGGTATTAACTTTACCGATTATTATCAGCCGGCATCGGCCGGTACGACCGGCGGTGAGGTGCAAAACATTTTCGGCATGCTGCCGCTTTCGGGCGGTTCCACGTTTTCGAAACTGGCAAAACACTCCAACCGTTACACCATGAGTTGGCAACTCAATGAGCTTGGTTACTACGGAAAAGCCTTTCACAACAACACATATACTTATTACAACCGTCATATTACCCATAATAAATTAAGCTTCTCCGAAGGGTTTGAAGGTTACGGCAACGGTGCCGAGTCCTACATTACCCAAACATGGCCGCAAAGTGACCTGGAAATGGCACAGGGCACGATTGAACAATACATCAACAAAGAACATTTTAACATTTATTATATGTCTGTCAGCGGTCATTCAGCGTATTCCTGGTCGGCCAACGCCATGGCAAAGAAAAACCGCGAGTTTGTGGCAAAGGAGGAAGAATCCGGCCTTTACAGCGAGCCGGTGTTGGCTTACCTTGCCTGCAATGTTGAGCTTGACCGTGCGATGGAGCACGTCATCAATCAATTGGAGGCGGCCGGTAAGGCCGAGGATACCGTAATTGTCATCAGCGCGGACCACTTCCCCTACGGCTTGAATGAAAGCGGCAAAACATCATATTTAGCCGAGTTGTACGGCTATGAACCGGCCAACCAGATTGAACGTGACCATAACCGCTTGATTCTGTGGTGCGGCGCTTTGGAAAAGGAAGAACCCATTGTGGTGGACTCGCCTACCTCCAGCCTGGATATCCTGCCCACTTTAATGAATTTGTTCGGGATCCCATTTGACTCTCGCTTATGCCTTGGACGTGACGTTTTTTCCGATGCAGACGCGTTGGTTTACAATACCGCCTATGACTGGAAGACCGAGCTTGGCACCTACATTGCCGCAAAGGGGAAATTCACCCCTGCAACCGAAGATTGCGAAATTCCCGACGACTATGTAGACAGCGTGAAAAAAATTGTCCGAAACAAAATGAACTATAATCAGGGATTGATCGATTGCGATTACTTTGCCCATGTTTTTGCTGATCCGGCCTCGTAAGAGGGTCAGATCGGTGCCGATTACCAATGCAAGGCGGAAAAGTGAACGCAAAATCCGCATAATATTGAAAACAATGTTCTTCCATATAGTAATGAAATGAAGCGCCCGGGAAAGCAGAACCCGGGCGCTTCAGTCTGTTGATATTTAGGTTTTAGCGGCGGTCAATCTTATTGCCGCAAAGAGAAAAAGTATTCCTCTAAACTTGCACAGATTGCATGATACACCGGCAAATGCAGCTCTTGCACCTTAAAAGTCTCGGTTTCGGGGACGCAAATGCAAAGGTCCGCTGTCGTTTTGATTTTTCCGCCGGTTTTGCCGGTAAGCCCGATGGTATGGATTCCCAGTCCCTTTGCCACCTTGAAAGCGGCAAAAACATTTTTGGAATTGCCCGATGTACTGATCCCCATGAGCACATCGTTTTCCTTTGCCAAAGCCATGAGCGACTGTGCATAAATCAACTCCGGATCCGCATCGTTGCAGAAGGCCGAGTTAAGGGCTGTTATGGAGGGCAATGCAATTGCGGGCAGACCGTTCTGCAATTTGTTCAGAAGCTCGTCGTCCAGCAATGTGCAGGATGTTTTCATTTTTCGCTTTTGCTCTTCACTTAACGGGCGAAGTTCTAAAAACCCTTTCATCAGTTCCCCGACAATATGATCGCAGTCAGCACAGCTTCCCCCGTTGCCGCAAAGGAGCAGCTTTCCACCCTTTTGATAACATGCGATCAGCATATTGACCGCGTTTTCAATTTCTTCCCGACATTCCTTTAACTGCGGATACCGATTAAATAGTTCATCAATCATTTTTCTCATCCTTTACAACAGCGCCGTTACGACCGCCGCATAATCTCCTATTTTTTCACCAAGCATGGCCGGCACCACTTCACAGCAAGACGCCGACTGACGCAGGGCTTCCTTTTCGATCATCTGTTCAGCGGGCTCCCACAGCAATTCGCGACTTCTGGCGAAAATGCTGCCGATCACAATTCT
>CAJOQU010000190.1 GCA_905236975.1 uncultured Clostridia bacterium | reverse complement strand
GCGGAGGATGCGGACGGATATATCGCTGTTTACGCCATCGTGCCGGAGACCTGTGCCTGCAATAGCAGAGCAAAACAGGCTTTTCCGTTTGTGCTGCAAAATCTGAAGAATACGCTGACGGGGCTTTATCCCGGCGCGGTATCAAGAAGGCTCAATTCTCAGCATACCGAAAGGGTCGGATGAAGATGGAGACGGAAAATATACAAACCCCGGTTGCCTTTTGCCTGACCGAGCTTAAAACCTCTAAAAAACACTGGAAAACATAGCGGAGCAGCTGCCGAAACTTCACGCCGCGTATGAGAAGAAAAAAGGTACGCCAAAAGAGCAAGAAAGCCTTGCCGAGTTTGCCAAAGCAGCGATGCGGCTGTGGGATGAAGTGGCCGCCACCGTTCCGTGTCTTTTAGAGTACGGCGATTCCCCGCTTGCCAAAACCGCACAGAGGTTTTATGAGAAGTTGAAAAAGACCGATTATTTGCAGACAGACTGTGTGAGCGTGTGCAAAGCGGTCGAACACTTTGCCAAAAACCTTCCGACTGCGGATCAGGCAATGAATATGGGAAAACTGGCGCATCTCGCCAACCGTGCCAAAATGGGATATTTCCCTACAGACCTTACGCATGTAGAGCGCATCAAAGAGGCGATGATCTTTCCGGAGGAAGAAGTCAACCTGATCGACCCCTGCTGTGGGGAAGGGCTGGCGCTGAAAGCCTTTGCAAACGGCGCAAACGCGATCACCTACGGCATAGAACTCGATGAAATACGGGGTGAGGAGGCGGCAAAACGCCTGACCCGGGTGGGGTTCGGAAGTTACTTTCACTCCAGAATCAGTCTCGGGGCATTTCAAGGCTTGTGGCTCAATCCCCCTTATTTATCCGCTCCGTCCGAGAACGGAAACCGGCGGCTCGAAAAAGCCTTTTTGTCGGACAGTATGCGGCTTTTACAAAACGGCGGCGTTCTGGTATATATCATTCCCTTTTACCGTGCCACGCCTGATGTTTGCAGAGTGCTGTGTGAGAATTTCCGCGATCTGCGGGTACATCGGTTTGTCGGCAAGGAATTTGAACGCTTTTCTCAAATCGTGTTTCTCGGCGTAAAAGCCGAACGGCGAAAGGCGGATAGACAGGCGAAAAAGCTTGCCGAATACCTGCTTGACCCCGATCGCATTATATCCTGTCTATGCCGGACAACGACGATTATTTTGATTCCTCGCACAACCGATTGGGACTTTCGCACCGTGATCTGCTCGAGCATTTACGGGATAAGGATCAGCAATATTATTACGATCAGATCTTAATTCCCATGCCGGGCGTTACGCTGAAAAATTTTTTGTAGGAGGAAATGTTATGACCGAAGAACAGGCAAAACAGTTAGCGGAGCCGTTCACGTTCGATGAGATCGAATGGCGGGTTCTGCGGGTATCCAAAAACAAGCCGGTGGCTCAGGTGGCGGCGTATGTCGATTCCAGAGCGATTCAAAACCGGTTAGACAAGGTTTTGGGCCGGGAAAATTGGCAAAACCGTTTTGTGACCGTGGCGGGAAAGGATAACGAAGGCACTTCGCATATTTGTGAACTGAGTATCTTTTATCCCGAACGCGGAGAATGGATCACCAAAAGCGACGGCGCGAGCAGTACGGATATCGAACCCGTCAAGGGCGGGCTGTCGAACGCATTCAAGCGTGCCGCGTCCATGTGGAATATAGGGCGGTATCTGTACGGTCTTAAAAACATCTGGGCGCAGATCGACGAGTACAAAGCGATCGCGGAGGAGGAATACCCCGAATTGGAACGCAAGTACAACGCCTTTTTGAAAAAGTTGAACGGAGAAAAACAACCAAAAAAAGCGGGATTGCCAAAAGGAAACCCCGAAACGAAAAAAGTGCCGGAGCAGACCATCCCGACCGGCAGATTTTCGGGGCAAGAGGCGGCAAAGCCCTTGCCCAAGGGCGGCTGCCTGATTACGGCAATGAGGGTTGTCAAGGGCGCGCGCTCCAGTCAAACGTTGGTAACGCTCCAAAACGCCAAAGGCAAATCCCTTTGCGGGTATATTCAGGGCGAGCCGGCGCTTCAAACCGGGCAGATCCTTTTGAATCCGAAAATCGTCACCAAAAACAACCCAGCCGTGGGAGAGTACCATATTATTGAAAGCTATGATCTCGCGGCATAATCTCAAAACAGAAAGGACAGTATATGAAACCGATCACAACCATGAAAATCACCGGAATAACCCTGGAAAATTTCCGCAATCACACCGAAGCGGAGACT
>CAJOQU010000189.1 GCA_905236975.1 uncultured Clostridia bacterium | reverse complement strand
TATATGAAGGCGTAGCTCAGTTGGTTAGAGTACCTGCTTGACATGCAGGGGGTCGGTGGTTCAAGTCCACTCGTCTTCACCATAACGAAACGGTTATTTTGATAATAGCCGTTTCTTTTTTTGCTTACAAGAAACAGCGAATTTCCGGCTGATTTTCCCATATAGGATAACGAAAATACATAAAATCCGAAAAATTTTCAAAAAATGCTTTACTTTACCGTGCTAATGTGTTACAATGCTAAAGTAAATCATTTATTGGAGGAACATACCATGAAAAAAATCATTTCGCTTACCCTTGCGCTTGTTTTAGCGCTTTCGCTGTGTGCGTGCGGCGGTTCTAAAAAAGCAGTCACTTATGCTTTTTTGGATGAGACGTTGGGCACCGAATCCTATGCCATCGGTTTCCGTTTGGGCGATACCGAGCTTGCCGAGACCGTGAGCGGTGCGGTAAAGGCCTTAGTTTTAAACGGTACTTATGATGAGATCGGCAAAAATTACCCCGAGATCGGCGATTACCTTTCGCTCAAAGCAGAAGATATTGACAGCACCGGTCTTCCTGAGGAAGGATCAGGCGACAGCAGCTTTACCTTCAAGCATGGCTTTGATTTGGACTATCCCCCCTACTCCTATTTGCAGGATGACGGCACCGTCGGCGGCTTTGACGTAGAGCTTTGCCAGGCTGTTTGCAAATATCTTGGCTGGAAGTATGAATCGGTTCCCTTTAACTGGGATGCAAAGGATCAAGAGCTGAACGCCGGCAGCTGCGACTGCATTTGGTCCGGCTTTACCAAAGAAGGCCGCGAAGACAAATATACCTGGGGGATCACCTACTCCAACAACACGCAGGGCATTTTGGTTGCCAGCGATTCCGGCATTTCTTCGCTTGCTGATTTAAAAGATAAGATCGTGGGCGTGCAGACCGCTACTTCCGCCGCTGAAATGTTGGAGGATTCGCAAAAAGAACTTGCCGATACCTTCAAAGATTTAAAAATTTACGAAACATACACTGTGGCCTACAACGATCTGAAAGCCGGCGCCATTGACGCCATTGCCATTGACATGACAGCCGGTTCCTTCCTGATCGCAAGCGATTCCAAATAATTTAAACACAGTAGGGCATTGTTTTTGCAATGCCCTTATTCTTTTTATTTTGAGGTGAATTATGAGCCTTTCCACCATGTTATCCACCATGAGCGTCGGCATGCTGCGCACCTGCGGCATTTTTCTTTTGACCCTTCTGTTTTCGCTGCCGCTCGGCATGTGTATTATGCTTCTGCGCCGTTCACGCTTTCGCCCGGTGCAGTGGATCACCAAAATCTATATTGCCATCATGCGCGGCACGCCGCTCATGTTACAGCTTTTGGCGTGGTATTTCGGCCCCTATTATTTATTTGGCTGGTCGATACGCGGCTACCGCTTTACGGCCATTATCATTGGATTTTCTATGAACTACGCCGCCTACTTTGCCGAAATTTACCGCGGCGGGATTGAGTCTATCCCCAAAGGGCAATACGAGGCCGCTGAGGTTTTGGGCTATAGCCATGTGCAAACCTTTTTCAAAATTATTCTGCCACAGGTGATCAAAACCATTTTGCCATCGGTCACGAATGAAATCATCACCTTGGTCAAAGACACCTCGCTGGCCTTTACATTGGCTTATAACGAAATGTTCTCACTGGCTAAGCAGATCGCCGCCTCACAGACTTCGTTTACACCGTTTATCATTGCGGGTATTTTCTACTTTGTGGCGAATTATCTGGTGGCATTCATCATGGAACGCATTGAAAAAGCGTTCAGTTATTATCAATAAGGGGTCGTTTGCATGATTTTAGAGATGAAGGGGATTCAAAAATCCTTTGGTGAAAATACCGTTTTGCGCGACATCAGCTTAACAGTTGATAAGGGCGAGGTGGTCAGCATCATCGGCCCCAGCGGTTCGGGTAAAAGCACGCTTTTGCGCTGCGCTACCTTTTTGGAGTACCTGGTATGGTTTAATTGTAATTTCGTGTTATAATTGTTGCCGAGGTGAGCTTATGGCTGATTATAATCCTCGCTATCGTGATTCCGT
>CAJOQU010000188.1 GCA_905236975.1 uncultured Clostridia bacterium | reverse complement strand
TATTCGCCGCCGCGAGCCGGATTTTGATATTGAAAAAGCCCCGCTTGATGACAAATCCACCTACGCCATGATGGGCAAGGGCTTGACTGACGGCGTTTTTCAGTTTGAATCCGACGGCATGAAAAATGTTCTGCGGCAGTTCGGCCCTGAAAATATTGAGGATTTGACTGCTATTCTGTCACTTTACCGTCCGGGACCGATGGATTCCATCCCGAAATATATCCATAACCGCCACCATCCCGAGGATATTGCTTACGATACGCCGCTCTTAAAACCGATTTTAGAGGTCACCTACGGCTGTATCGTCTACCAGGAGCAGGTCATGCAGGTGTTTCGCACACTGGCAGGCTATTCGCTCGGCCGGGCGGATATTGTCCGCCGCGCCATGGCCAAAAAGAAACATGCCGTGATGGAGCGCGAGCGCGAGGCTTTCATTTACGGCGAAAAGGATGAACAGGGCAACGTCATCTGCAAGGGGGCGTTGGCAAACGGCGTAAGTCAGGCGGCGGCTGAAAAAATATTTGAAGACATGTCCTCCTTCAGCTCTTACGCTTTCAATAAGGCGCATGCGGCGGCGTATTCGTTTGTGGCCTACCGCACAGCTTATTTAAAATGCCATTACCCGGCGGAATATTTTGCCGCTTTGATGACCAGTATGATGGACAGCGGTTCCAAGCTGGCACTTTATACCGCCGAATGCAAACGCTGCGGCATTCGCGTGCTGCCGCCCTCGGTCAATGCCAGCGGCACCGGCTTTACGCCCGATGGCGGCAACATCCGTTTTGGACTGCTTGCCATTAAAAACATCGGGTTGGGGCTGATTGAACGGTTGATCGCGGAGCGGGAACAAAACGGCGCGTATACCTCGCTTTATGATTTTTGCCTGCGCAATGCCTCGCGGGAGTTCAGCCGTAAGGCGTTGGAAGGTTTTATCAAAAGCGGGGCGCTTGACGGGCTTGGCATGAACCGCCGTGAGATGCTTTACAACATTGACGGCGTGCTGGCGGCGGTCGAAAACGAGCGGCGCTTTTCGGCTGAGGGGCAAATGAGCTTGTTTGAAGAAATGGGCGAACAAACTCGTTATGAGCCCCTGCGGGTGGAAGAAATGTCAAAAGACGCCTTGCTGGCGCTGGAGAAGGAGTCAACCGGCCTTTACCTTTCGGGTCACCCGATGGATGAATACCAAAATCTGCTGTCTTCACCGGGCATTACCCCCATCCGTGATATCGCCGAAGGCCGCGTGCATGACGGCAAGCGCGTGACTGTGGCGGGCATTGTGACTGAACTTAAGGTGCGGCAGTTAAAAAACAACAATTTGCTGGTGACCGGGCAGATCGAAGAACCCTCGGGCGCGGTGAACCTGACTGTTTTTGCTAACGCATATAACGAGTTTAAAAGCTTGCTGACCTCCGGCAAACCGGTGCTGTTCAGCGGACGGGTATCGGAGCGGGAGGATCGCGAGCCGGAGATCGTCTGCGAACGGATAGAGGGCATTCCCGATTCCGCCAAGGGCGCCCCGCCAAGAAAAACCACCGCTCCGGGGCTTTATTTGCAGGTGGAAGATACCGCGTCGGAACCCTTTGAGCGTGTCAAACAAATTTTGCACGCTCATCACGGCGCAGAGCGGGTATTTTTGTACTGCACCGGATCCGGCAAACTGTTAGAGGCTCACGAGGCGCTGCGCGTGACCTGTTCGGACTCTCTGCTGGCGGAGCTGCAAACACTTTTGGGCGAGCAAAATGTGAAAGTCGTGAAATAAATGAAAAATGTGTTGACAAACGCCAAATCTATGGTACAATAAAGAAAACCGAATATTGATCCTTATCAAGAGCGGCGGAGGGAACCGGCCCTGTGATGCCCGGCAACCTGATTTTATCAAGGTGCCAAATCCGGCGGATTATCCGAAAGATGAGGTGAAAAACCGCTTCTTTTGGAGCGGTTTTTTTAAAGGGGCGGTTCCATGCCCGGTTGAACGGCAATGCCGGAACTGTCGGCTTGAAAAGCAAAAGATAAAGGAGAATGCAAAATGTCAAAAATGCTCTTTACATCCGAGTCGGTCACCGAAGGTCATCCCGATAAGGTGTGTGACTGCATATCCGACGCGATTTTAGACGAAATCCTCAAAAACGACCCCTCCGCCCGGGTGGCGTGTGAAACCTTTTGCACCACCGGTGTGGTGACTGTAATGGGGGAGATCACCACCGAGTGTTATGTGGATATCCCGCAGATCGCCCGCGATGTACTTTGTGAGATCGGGTACGATCATCCCGACGCGGGGTTTGACGGCCATACCTGCGCTGTCATGACCGCTATTGACAAACAATCGCCCGATATCGCCATGGGTGTGGATCATTCGCTGGAGTATAAAGACGGGGAGGAAGACGTCTACAATCTGCACGGCGCGGGCGATCAGGGTATGATGTTCGGGTATGCCTGCAACGATACCCCGGAATTGATGCCGCTGCCCATCTCACTGGCGCATACCATGGCCAAAAGGTTGACCGATGTGCGCAAAAGCGGGGAGTTGCCGTACCTGCGGCCGGACGGCAAGACCCAAATCACCGCGGAGTATGACGACGGTCGGGTGACCCGTATTGACGCGGTGGTGGTTTCGACCCAGCACAGCGCCGACGTGTCGCTTGAAACCCTGCGGCATGATATTTTGGAAAAGGTCATTAAACCGGTCATTCCGGCGGCGTTGTTTGATGAAAATACCAAGGTTTACATCAACCCGACCGGGCGCTTTGTGGTGGGCGGCCCGCAAGGCGATACGGGGCTTACCGGCCGCAAGATTATTGTGGATACTTACGGCGGCTTTGCCCGTCACGGCGGCGGCGCTTTTTCGGGCAAGGACCCCACCAAGGTCGATCGCAGTGCGGCCTATGCGGCGCGCTATGTCGCCAAAAATATTGTGGCGGCCGGCATTGCCGATCGCTGTGAGGTACAGTTGGCTTATGCCATCGGCGTAGCGCACCCGGTCTCGGTTATGGTGGATACTTTCGGAACCGGCGCTTACAGCGATGAAAAGATTGCCGCCGCGGTGCAAAAGGTCTTCGACCTGCGCCCCTCGGCCATCATCGATCAGTTAGAGCTGAAACAGCCGATTTATCGCCGCTTGGCGGCCTACGGCCACATGGGCAGAACCGACGGCTGTTATAAGTGGGAGCAGACCGATAAGACCGAACAGATCAAACAAGCGTTGGAGGATTAAAACGTGTACAAAATTATTGAAAAGAAAAAATTAAACGAGCAGGTCACCTCGTTTACCCTTGCCGCTCCCTTTGTGGCGCGCAAGGTCCAGCCGGGTCAGTTTGTGATTCTGCGGGTGGATGAATTCGGCGAAAGAATCCCCTTGACCGTGGCGGATTTTGACCGTGAAAAGGGAACCGTCACCGTGATCGTGCAAACGGTCGGTTTTACCACCAAAC
>CAJOQU010000187.1 GCA_905236975.1 uncultured Clostridia bacterium | reverse complement strand
CGACTTAAAGTAGTTGGCGCATTGTGCCGAGGCGCGTTTCATATCCTGAAAGGTAATGCGCCGCTCGGTTTTATCCAGCGAAACATGCAGCATGGCCAGTTTGCCGGGGTCTTTTTCGGCCAAAGCATCTACCAAATCAAACGCAAAGTTGAACCGCTCGGTATTTTTAAAGGTAATGGAAATGGGGGTGCCGTTTTCGTCTTCCTTGGTGTCAATAAATTCACGATACAAGCGATCCTTGTCATCCTGAATAACCACCGGCTCTTTTATGGGTTTTGCCCCCTCCAGCTCCGGGATGGGCTCGCCGGTCGGGTTTAAAACGATCGCGTAAAAGATGCAGTCTTTCCCATCCACCGCGATCATGCCGTGCGGTGTTGAGCTGTCATAATAAATGCTGTCGCCGGGGCCGAGAACCTCTTTATGGTCGCCGACCTGTACCTTCAGTTTGCCCTGAATAATCAAATCGCATTCCTGACCGGCATGGGTAGTCAGTTGAATGTCTTTATGCTGGGCTTCTTCGCTGTAAACGCTGTGTACATACAGCGGCTCGGCAATGCGGTTTTGAAAAGCCGGCGCCAAATTATAATAGGTCATGCCGTGGGCGCGCTCGATCCGCTGACCCTTGCCCTTGCGGGTAACGGTATAAGATTTCAAGGTAGGGCTTTGCCCCTCAATGATGTCGGTCACATCCACATTAAAGGCCAACGCGCAACGGTAAATAAACGCGAAGTTCAAATCGTTTTCGCCCTTTTCGCAGGCTATATATTCTTCTTCCGATACGCCGGTCTTTTCAGCCATTTGCGCAGCGGTGAGATTCTCGATCTCACGCAGTTCTTTAATGCGCCCTGCAATTTCACCGATTTTGTAATCCAATCCTGACATTTTTTGCATGGTTTCCCCTCCGAATCCTGGCCGGCCGTCAAGCGGGATAAACCCGCCGACCCCGGTCTTATGGGGCTGAAACGAAAAACGCCCGCCCCAAAGCTGTAACTTTGAGACGAGCGCTGAAATTCATCAACTGCCCGCGGTACCACTCAAATTGCGGAAAAACCGCCACTCTTGAGGTCTAACAACCCCTATGCCTTTACGCAGCAATCACGGGAAGGTTCTACTGACCCAAAGCAGGCTTTCTTCCTTCCGGCTCGGAAGCTACAAACGCAAAATATTCCGCCGATGGCTTGCACCGACCGCCACCTCTCTGGAAGGGGAACCTTTTTGCGCACTCTTCGTCAACGCCTTTGAACGTAAGTCATTTTATCACAGCCGAAAAAATTTGTCAAGACTTTTTTCAAGTTTGCCCTTTATATCGTCTCAAAACCCGCGGTTTGCCCCACAGTGCTTACAGTTTATTGCGCTGGATCTTACCGCTGATGGTCTTAGGCAATTCGGTTTTAAACTCCACAATACGGGGATATTTATAAGGAGCCGTGTTCTGTTTTACATAATTTTGAATCTCTTTTTTCAGTTCCTCGGTCGGCTCGGTACCCTTGACCAGCACAATACTGGCCTTGACCACCTGCCCGCGAATCGGGTCGGGGGCGGCCGAAACGCCGCATTCCAGCACATAGGGCAGTTCCATAATCACACTTTCGATCTCAAACGGCCCGATACGATAGCCCGAGGATTTGATCACATCGTCCACCCGGCCGACATACCAGTAAAATCCGTCTTCATCCCGCCAGGCGGTGTCGCCGGTGTGGTAGTAGCCGTCGTGCCAGGCTTCCCGCGTTTTTTCCTCGTCCTTATAATACCCGGCAAACAGACCGCACGGCACTTCGTCTTTGGTTTTGATCACGATTTCGCCGGTTTCGCCGTCAGGCACGGGATTGCCGTCAGGGTCTAAGATGTCAACATCATACTGCGGGGTCGGGCAGCCCATTGACCCCAATTTATGCGGATTTCCCATTAAATTGCCGATCACCAGCGTGCATTCGGTCTGACCGAAGCCCTCCATGATTTGAAGACCCGTGGCCTTTTCAAACTGACGATAAACCTCGGGGTTGAGCGCCTCGCCCGCCGTGGTCATATGTTTGATGGAGGAAAGATCGTATTTGGAAATATCCTCCTTCACCATCATGCGCAGCATGGTAGGCGGCGCACAGAAGGTGGTGATGTTGTATTTTTTAAACATCGGCAGAATATCCGCCGCTGAAAAACGGTCAAAATCATAGGTGAATACAGCGCCTTCACACAGCCATTGACCGTACAGCTTGCCCCACAGCGCCTTGCCCCAGCCGGTCTCGGAAATGGTGAAGTGCAATCCGTTTTCCGATACCCCATGCCAGTATTTTGCCGTGACATAATGCCCCAGCGCGTACAGATAGCTGTGCGCCGCGATCTTGGGGTAGCCGGTGGTGCCCGAGGTGAAGAACATCAGCATGATATCGTTGCCGCACGGGGTTTCGGGCGTGCGGTAAAAATGAGCGCTGAACAACGGGTACTCGTTGTCAAAATCATGCCAGCCGTCACGCGTACCGCCAACCAGAATCTTGGTTTGCAGCGTGGGGCATTTACCGGCTGCCAAATCCACCTGATGTGCCACGTCGCCATCGGCCGTGCAGACAATGGCGCTGACCTCCGCCGCTTGAAAACGGTATTCGAAATCATGCTCCTGCAGCAAATTGGTGGCGGGAATGGCTATCGCCCCCAGTTTGTGCAATGCCAAAATGGCGAACCAGAACTGATAGTGCCGCTTTAAAACCAGCATGACGCGGTCACCCTTGCCGATGCCCAGCGACTTAAAGTAGTTGGCGCACTGCGCCGAAGCGCGCTTCATATCGTTAAAAGTAAAGCGACGCTCCACCTTGTTTTTGTCAATATGCAGCATAGCGAGCTTATCGGGGTCTTTGCGGGCGATTTCATCTACAATGTCAAACGCAAAATTGAACGTTTCGCAATTCGGGAAGGAGATGCTTTTCAGCACGCCGTTTTCATCCTCCACCGTATCCACAAATTTAGAGGCGACCGTGCTGTGCCCCGCGGCATTGGCCGAAACAATGGTATCGCGAATCAGGTCTTCGCCTACATCCTCGCCCGGCAGAACGACCGCTACAAACAGGCAGTCCTGCCCATCGACCGCGATCATGCCATGAGGAGTGGAGCTGTTGTAGTAGATGCTGTCACCCTCGCCCAAAATTTCCACATTATCGCCGATCTGTACCTTTAACCGGCCGCTCATGATAAAATCAAATTCCTGCCCGGAATGCTTGGTCAAGTGAATGGGTTTATCTTGTAAAGAAGGATCGAACTCGTACTTCACCCAATACGGCTCGGCGATCTTTTTGCGAAACAGGGGCGCTAAATTTTGAATTTCAATGCCATCCTCCTTCGCGGTTTCCTGCCCTTTCCCTTTGCGGGTGACGGTGTAAGAGGAAAGATGAGCGCTTTGCCCCTCTAACAGGTCGGTAATGTCAATTCCGAAGGCCAGTGCGCATTTATGAATAAAGGTAAACGGAAAATCCCGTTCTCCCGCCTCGTAACAGCGGTATTCCTCGGCCGAAACTTCGGTCTTCTGCGCCATTTCCTCGGCGGTAATGCCGCAGATTTCCCTCATCTCGCGAATACGGACCGCCACCTCTTTTAATTTTTCTGTTGAGCCTGTCGTCATGTAGTTCACTCCTTAATCAAAATACAATAAACAAAAAAACACTCGCCTCAAAAACTTGAGACGAGTGTGAAAAAACTCACATCCGCGGTACCACTCAATTTGCGGCCGGACAGCCGCCACTTTTAGGGTCTAACAACCCCGATGCCTTTACGCAGCAATCACGAGAACACCTACTACCAATCAGGATTCAGCATTCCGGCTCGGAAGGGATGGGTTATTAGAAAACCTGTTATCGGCTTGCACCAACCGCCGACTCTCTGAAAACGGGGTTTTCAAACCGTCTTCGTCAAAGCCTTTCAACTTTTTTCAAATTATAGCACCGCCGCATGGGTTTGTCAACCGTTTTGCAAATTTTCGCGAATTTTAACAAAATTCAGAGAAAAAGCGTGCAGTCCTGCCGTTTAAAATGCTCAATATTCCGGTCGATCAGTTTCTCCGGCATATCTTTTTGACCGAAACATATACGCGCTATGCAAAAGTGTGTCAAGAAACTGATTTCAGAATTTTGCGCCGGATACAGCGCCTTTTTGTTTTTTCGGTTACCCTTCTACGACCTTCACATAATCGGCATACGCCTTTTCCCAATCCGCACTGTTCTGCGGAAGGTACTGCTTCAGCTCGGTTGAATCCGACACCACCTGCCGAATTTCACGGAAGCTCCCGATTTCACCCAGCGCCGCGTAAGCCACGGCAATGTTGCCCATCACGGTTGCCTCGGTCGGACCCGCCAACACCTCTACATTACAGGCGTCAGCCGTCATTTGGCACAACAGCTTATCTTTAATGCCGCCGCCCAAAATATTGATACGGCCGTATTCGCGCCCGTTGATTTTGCCAAGCATATGGAAAGTGTATTTGTATTTCATGGCAAGGCTTTGGTAGATGCAGCGCATGATCTCGCCCCGCGTGGCGGGAACAAACTGACCGGTGCGCTTGCAGTACTCCTGTACACGTTTCGGCAGATTGCCCGCTGTTTCAAAGGACGGATCGTCTACGTCGATAAAGCATTTAAACGGTTCGCAGACCAATGCCTCGCGCTCTAAAGTGTCAAAACCGACGTCTTCACCCTCACGCTTCCATTGACGGCGGGATTCCTGAATCAGCCACAAGCCCATGATATTTTTCAAAAATCGCACGGTATCCTCATAACCGCCCTCGTTGGTAAAGTTGCGAGCGGCTGCCTCGGCGGTCATGATGGGTTCTTGCGTTTCCACGCCAAACAGACTCCATGTGCCGCAGCTGATGTAAACAAAATCATTGCT
>CAJOQU010000186.1 GCA_905236975.1 uncultured Clostridia bacterium | reverse complement strand
GGCAATACCGCGTAGCGAAAGATAAGAAGTGGGTCGTCTCGACCGAGTACGGCGAGCTTGACGTCACCATCAATCTTTCCAAGCCCGAAAAAGACCCGAAGGCCATTGCCGCCGCAAAAAACGCGCCGCAGGCGGGTTACCCCAAATGTATGCTTTGCCGCGAGTGCGAAGGCTATGCCGGTCGGGCAAACTTTCCCGCACGGCAGAACCACCGGGTTATTCCGCTGACGGTGGATGGCGGCGACTGGTGCCTGCAATATTCCCCTTATGTATACTATCCCGAGCACTGTATTGTGCTGAACGCCGCGCATACCCCCATGGCTGTCAACCGTGCGACTTTCCGCAAATTGCTTGACTTTGTGCGGCAGTTTCCCCATTATTTTGTGGGTTCCAACGCGGATCTGCCCATTGTGGGCGGCTCCATTTTAAGTCACGACCACTTTCAGGGCGGACGTTACACCTTTGCCATGGCCAAAGCGCCGATTGAAGACCCGTTTGTGTTTGCGGGATTTGAGGATTTGACCTGCGGCATCGTAAAATGGCCGATGTCGGTCATTCGCATCAGCGGGGAAGACCCCGCACGGTTGGTGGAGCTGGCCGACCGCATTTTGACCGCGTGGCGCGGTTATACCGATGAAACGGCCTTTATATTTGCCAAGACCGACGGTGTGCCGCATAACACCATCACGCCCATTGCCCGCAAAAAAGGGGAGCGGTATGAACTGGATTTGGTGCTGCGTAATAACATTACCACGAGGGAGCATCCGCTCGGGGTCTTCCACCCGCATGCCGAACTGCACCATATTAAAAAGGAAAATATCGGTTTGATCGAAGTGATGGGGCTGGCGGTTTTGCCCGCAAGATTGAAAGATGAAATGCAATTGTTGGAAACGGCTTTGCTTGACGGGCGCGACATAACGGCTGATCCCGTTTTGGCGAAGCACGCCGCATGGACGGAGCAGATCAGGCAAAAGCATGGCGACATCACGCACGAAAATGTGGCGGCAATTCTTCAAAACGAGATCGGCGAGGTATTTTTACAGGTGTTACAGCATGCCGGCGTCTACAAGCGAACGCCGGAGGGACTGGCGGCGTTCCGCCGTTTTGAGGAGAGTGTCAATTCGTGTTCTTAACGGTTTTTTCACAGGTATGCGTGCTGATGATATTGATCGCGGTCGGCTTTATCACCGGCAAGACCGGGCTGTTTAACGAAAACGGCGCCAAGGTGTGCAGTAATATTGTTATGTATTTTGTCACGCCCTGCGTGATCGTGAAATCGCTGATGATGCAGTTTGATCTGCAGGTGCTGCGCTCTATGGGGGTCTGCTTTGGATTTTCGCTGTTACTGTTTGCTCTCACCATTGCGGCCGGTCACCTGTTACTGCGTTCTCCCGATAAAAGCAAGCAAAAAGTACTGCGGTTCGGCGCGGTCTTTTCTAACTGCGGATTTATGGGACTGCCCCTTCAACAAGCGCTTTTGGGGGAGGAAGGGGCCCTTTACGGCTCGGTTTATATTGTGCTGTTCAACCTGCTGGTCTGGAGCTACGGCGTATTGCTGATGAGCGGCGATCTTCATACGGTTTCGCTGAAAAAACTGGTGGTCAATCCGGGCTTGATCAGTTTGTGTATCGGGCTTGCAATCTTTCTTTTTTCGGTGCCGGTCCCGTCGTTTTTATACGATTCGGTAGGGCATATGGCGGCCATGAACACGCCGCTGCCTATGCTGATCATCGGGTTTCACCTGTCACAAAGCCATGTGCTCAATGCTTTTCGAGATATCCGCTGTATCGTTGCCATTTTGCTGCGCATGGTGGTTTATCCCTTTGCTTCGCTGGGTCTGCTGTATCTGCTGGGGGTCAGGGGCGTGCTGCTGGTTTCACTGGTAATATCCGTCAGTGCGCCGGTCGCCGCGTTGACTACCATTTTCGCGGTCAAATTTAAGGGCGAGACCGAGCTTTCGGTCAATATGGTTTCTGCCAGCACCGTCATTTCTGTGGTGACCATGCCGTTGGTCATTACCGCCGCACAATGGTTGGCGTGACCGTGCCGCGGATCCGCTGAAAAACCCGCCTTGAAGGCCGGTTCACAAAAAATTCCGAAATTTACGAATAAAACGAAAAAAACTTATCGTAAAGCACTTGACACAGGCTTATCATGGGGGTATAATGTATTCTGTAAAACATTATTTATGGTGATTTTTAAACGGTGGCGATTACTTAATGAATAATGAATAATGAATAATGAATAATTTCTTTCATTTCATTACTAATTACT
>CAJOQU010000185.1 GCA_905236975.1 uncultured Clostridia bacterium | reverse complement strand
GTTTTCGACCACGACCTTAATCGCGTCGTTCAGCATGGGGTCCTCCCCCGGGCCATCCTCTGGCAGGCCGGTCTTTTGTTTTTTCTCAATGGCGGCCTGGCGTTCGATCTCAACCATGACATCGTCGTCATAATCGGCGGAGTGATCGCCTTTGATGTATTCCACCACGGCCTCAACCTCTTCATCGCTGACAAAACAGCCCTGAATGCGGTTCGGTTTGGCAGAGCCTACGGGGCTGAAAAGCATATCGCCCCGGCCAAGCAGTTTTTCTGCCCCGGAGGAATCCAAAATGGTGCGGCTGTCAATCTGTGACGAGACCGCAAACGCAATACGGGTGGGAATATTGGCCTTGATAACGCCGGTCACCACATCGACCGACGGGCGTTGAGTCGCAATAATCAAATGCATACCGGCGGCACGCGCCTTGGCAGCAATACGGTTAATGGAATCCTCCACCTCGTTAGGAGCGGTCATCATCAGATCGGCCAGCTCGTCAATGATAATAACAATATGCGGCATTTTTACCAGTTCTTCATCGCCCGATGTTTCAACAAAACGGTTATAGCCCGCTAAATCACGCACGCCGCGGTCGGCAAACATTTTATAGCGCTTTTCCATTTCGGTGACCGCCCAGCCAAGCGCTCCGGCGGCCTTGCGCGGGTCGGTTACCACCGGCACCAGCAAATGCGGAATACCGTTATAAATGCCAAGCTCGACCACCTTGGGGTCAATCATTAACAATTTCACTTCATCGGGCGTTGCCTTGTAAAGCAGACTGATGATAATGGAATTGATGCAAACCGATTTACCTGATCCGGTTGCACCCGCAATCAAACCGTGCGGCATTTTACCAATGTCGGTGGTCACCACATTCCCCCCGATGTCGCGACCAAGGGCAACGGTCAATTTGCTTTTCGCCGAAGAGAAGGCGGGGGATTCTAAAATACCCCGCACACCCACCACCGCGCTGGCTTTGTTGGGTACCTCAATGCCGACCGCCGCCTTATTGGGGATCGGTGCTTCAATACGCACCCCGGCCGTGGCAAGGTTTAGGGCAATATCATCCGCCAAATTGGTAATTTTACTGATTTTAACCCCGGCGCAGGGCTGCAACTCATACCGGGTCACGGTGGGACCGCGGCTGATATCGACGATCCGGGTCTCAACGCCAAAGCTTTTCAGGGTCTCAACCAAACGGTCGGCCGTCATGTCAAGCTCGGCCGAAAGCGCCGCCTCGTTGGCAATTTTGCTTTCTTTCAACAGGCTCAGCGGCGGGTAATGATATGTATTTTCGGGCGTCACATCCTGCGTTTCAGGGATTTCGAGAGGCTGAATGGGCGGTTCGGCAGGCGATGCCGCGGCCGGTTCTTCCTTCACCGGTTCAGTGTCTTTAGGCTCTTTTTCCGCCTCACTGCGAGCAGCCTTCAATGCGTCGTCAATGTTGTGCGGCTTGACCTCTTCCGGTTCGGGCGCGGTCTCAGGCTCGGATTTCGCGTGCTGCTCGTCTGCGCCGTAATAAGCGGCTACCACCTTACGCTGTTTTTCGTCCAGCCCGTCCTGCACCGTGGTGCGCTTTTCAGGGATATCATCCACCGGAATATCCACATTAAAGCCCTTGATCAACCGGGCGCGCGGCTTGCCGCTTCCCTGTTCTTCGCGATCCAGTCGTTCCTGATAGGCGGTCTCGGCCTGTTCTTTAATGCTTTGCGCCGGACGCGCCAACGTTTTCAAGAAGGTGACCAATGTGGTGCCTGTGATAATCATTAAAAACACAAAAATGAGCAAAAACACCGTAATGGCCGCGCCTGTTTTGCCAAAAGCCATATACAGCGGATGCCCAATAAGCGCCCCTAAAAAGCCGCCGCTTTTCAGCGATTTCCCCGCGCCGTAAGCGCCGGCCAAATGCTGCCAAAAGGTAAGCAAATCGTCATGCTTAGCAAAAATATCCACCGCCGCGCCGACCAGCATCACCAAAACGCCCGCTTCCGTGATCTTGGCATTGATGGAACCGCCGATTTTATCCATGGCGAACATAACCGCCACAAACCCCAACAAGAAGGGATAAAAATAGGCCGTCACGCCAAATACGCCAAAAATAAATTCATGAATTGCCAGCCACACATTTTGCCCTTTGATAAATACAATGCAAAGCAAAAAAACAGCCACGGCAAACCAGATGACCGACATCAGCTGACGCCTTCCGGCCACTGCTTCGTTTCGCTTTTGATCGCCTTGAATTTTGGTAGCGGTCGCGCTTTTTTTGGCGCGGCTGCCCGTTCCTTTTTTCTTTGTTCCTGCCATATGTTCTCCCTGAATTTGATAAATTATGTAATGCGGAGTCTCCTCCGCAAAATCATTTCGATTCGATCAGCCCGTACAACCCATCAATCACCGTGCCGAGTGTGCCGATCTGATCGATCAGTCCTTCCGCTACCGCCTTATCACCCGACAGCACCGAACCCACGTCGGTCACCAATTCGCCGGTGTTCATCATCAGTTCGGTAAACCGTTCGGCCGAGATGCGGGAATTGCGCACTACAAAATCGGTAATGCGCCCCTGCATACGGGCAAAATGATCCATCATCTGCGGCACACCGATAACAAGGCCGGTGGTGCGCACCGGGTGAACCGTCATTGTGGCCGACGGCGCGATATACGACCGCTTGGCCGACACCGCCAGCGGAACCCCGATGGAATGCCCGCCGCCCAACACAAACGAAACAGACGGCTTTTTCATGCCGGAAATCAATTCCGCAATGGCAAGCCCGGCTTCTACATCGCCGCCAACCGTGTTTAAAATAATCAGCAGACCCTCGATCTCACGGCTTTCTTCAATGGCGACCAGTTGCGGAATGACATGCTCGTATTTGGTGGTTTTGTTTTGTTCGGGCAACGCGTTATGGCCCTCGATCTCCCCGATAATGGTCAGACAAAAAATTTTGTGCTTGCCGTCAAAGGCGACAGCCGCGCCCATTTCTTTCATGTCGTCAAGCTCCGCCTTGCGGCGCTCCGTTTGATTTTCGTTTTCATGTTCGTTCATCGCTTTCCCTCCGTTGTTATTATGGAAGAAAAAGCGTAAACCATACATATATTTATTATATCTGTTTTTTCTTTATTTTGCAAGTGCAATCCAACGCAGACGGAATTTTTTTCTTCACGGCAGGGCAAAGCGCAAAAAAAAGTGAAATTTTTCGAAAAATGTACTTGACAAAATGTTTGACACGGAATATAATGTGAATAGTTAGCGAAAGCTAATCGTTATTTAGGGCTCATCATTAGCATGTGCTAACTTATTTGCGATTCTTTCACTGGCGCGAACCAAAGTATCATAAAAAAAGGAAGGTCTGTCATGCCGCTCACCCTGGCCGACATTGGCGAAGAAAACATTATCAAAAAGATTGGCGGTAAGCCGGAGGTGCGTGCGCACCTTGAAAATTTGGGGTTTGTCCCCGGCGGAACCGTTACGGTCATCAGTACCATCGGCGGGAATATCATTGTAAATGTTAAAGAGTCTCGCGTGGCAATCAGCAAAGAATTGGCTCAGAAAATCATGATCTGAGCCGCTGTATTTCGAATTTAGAATAAGGAGAAAATGGTATGAAAACACTCAAAGATGTCAAAATCGGCGAAACGGTCACGGTCGTTAAGCTGCATGGCGAAGGCGCCGTCAAGCGCCGCATTATGGATATGGGCGTCACCAAAGGCGTGCAGATCCACATTCGCAAGGTAGCTCCGCTCGGCGACCCGGTGGAAGTGACCGTGCGCGGTTACGAACTTTCTATCCGCAAGGCAGATGCGGAAATGATTGAGGTGGAATAGCCTTTCGGCAGAAAATTCCCCCTTTTTAGGTTCATCAGTTAGCAAACACTAATTTTGAAAGTGAGGAAACAACAAATGAATTTGCGCATTGCCCTTGCAGGCAACCCAAACTGCGGCAAAACCACGCTTTTTAATGCTTTGACCGGTTCCAACCAGTTTGTGGGCAACTGGCCGGGAGTTACGGTAGAAAAAAAAGAAGGTAAATTAAAAAAGCATGTCGGTGTGACCATCACCGATCTTCCGGGTATTTATTCCCTTTCTCCCTATACATTGGAGGAAGTGGTCGCACGTAATTACCTGATCGGCGAACGGCCTGACGCGATCCTGAACATCATTGACGGCACCAACTTAGAACGCAACCTGTATTTGACCACCCAATTGACCGAGCTTGGCATCCCGGTGGTAGTGGCCATCAACATGATGGATGTGGTCAAAAAGAACGGTGATAAAATCAATATTGAAGAACTTTCCCGTTCGCTTGGCTGCAAAGTGGTAGAAGTCTCGGCGCTGAAAGGCACCGGCACTATGGAAGCGGCCGAGGCGGCCATCAACGCGGCGCAGAATGGCAAAACCGTTCCCATGCACACCTTTTCAGGCACAGTAGAGCATGCTTTGGCGCACATTGAGGAAGCGACCGTGCATGGTCTGCCGGAAGAACAGCAGCGCTGGTATGCCATCAAGCTGTTTGAACGCGACGAAAAGGTATTGGAAACCATTCAGCTTGACAAAACGGTGCTGGATCACATTGAGCGGGACATCGCGGCCGTGGAAAACGAGCTGGATGACGACGCGGAATCCATTATCACCAACGAGCGTTATGTTCACATCGGGCAGATCATCAAGGGCTGTTACAAAAAGAAAACAGCCGGCCGGCTTTCCACTTCGGATAAGATCGACAAGGTGGTGACCAACCGCTTCGCGGCGCTGCCGATTTTTGCGGTCATTATGTTTTTGGTCTATTACATAGCGGTCTCGACCGTGGGGACCTTTGTGACTGACTGGACCAACGACGGCCTGTTTGGCGACGGTTGGCATTTATTCGGCATTGGAAACGCGGAGTATGAAGACGCTATGACCGAATACGCCGCCGAACATGTGTGGACAACAGAATTGATTTCCACCGTAGAAGCGGCCGATAAAGCCGGGGTGGTAGGCGCTGATGATATTTTGGGCGCCATAGAAGAGGAAGACTACGGCGCGTTTGACGAGGCTTACGGCACCTATGCCGATTCGCTTGCCGAAGAAGGGTATGACGTTTCGGAAATTTACGAGGCCGCCTTGGGGGAAGGGGCGGAAAATGTGCCTGATCCCGCCGATTACGGCGTGTGGGTACCCGGTATTCCGGTCTTGTTTGACAACCTGTTAGACAGCGTTCACTGTGCCGAATGGCTGCACAGTTTGATTGTAGACGGCATCATCGCCGGTGTGGGCGCGGTTTTGGGCTTTGTTCCGCAAATGCTGGTTCTGTTTATTCTGTTGGCTTTCTTAGAGGCCTGCGGTTACATGGCGCGTATCGCCTTTGTGTTAGACCGTGTTTTCCGCAAATTCGGACTTTCGGGCAAATCCTTTATCCCCATGTTGATCGGTACAGGCTGCGGCGTGCCCGGCATTATGGCTTCGCGTACCATTGAAAACGAACGTGACCGCCGTATGACCATTATGACCACCACCTTTATTCCCTGCGGCGCCAAGCTGCCCATTATTGCACTGATTGCCGCGGCTTTGTTCGGCAAAGCCTGGTGGGTCGCGCCCAGTGCCTACTTTGTGGGGATTGCGGCCATCATTGTTTCCGGTATCATGCTGAAAAAGACCAAAATGTTCGCGGGCGATCCCGCTCCCTTTGTCATGGAGCTGCCGGCTTACCACATGCCGACAGTCAGCAACATCCTTCGCTCCATGTGGGAACGCGGCTGGTCCTTTATAAAAAAAGCCGGAACCATCATTCTGCTTTCCTCCATTGTGATTTGGGCCGGTTCCTGCTTTGGCATGTCGGACGGTTCCTTCACCTTCAGCTCCGAAATGGAGCTGGAAGACAGCGTGCTTGGCATGATCGGCGGCGCGATCAAATGGATCTTCGCTCCTTTGGGCTTTGCCAACATTAAAGCCGCCGTTGCCACCATGATGGGGCTTGTAGCCAAGGAAGAGGTCGTGGGCGTGTTCGGCGTGCTCGATTTTGAGGGTCTTACCAAGCTGACGGCTTATTCCTTCTTGGTGTTCAACCTGCTGTGCGCCCCCTGCTTTGCCGCGATCGGCGCCATGCGGCGCGAAATGAACTCGGCCAAGTGGACCTGGTTCGCCATTGGCTACCAATGCCTGTTTGCTTACGCCGTTTCGTTGATGATCTATCAATTCGGATCGCTCTTTACCGGCCACGTGCATGTGGTGGGGCTGATCGCCGCGATCGCGGTGTTGGCCTTTATGCTCTTCATGCTCTTTAAGCCCTATAAAGAGGCTGTCAAGTTGACCCATTCCGTTAAGGTTTCTAAGTAAGGTGAGTGTTTATGCTTGCATGGATATCCAATAATCTTGCGACCATTCTCATTTCTTTGGCGTTGATCCTCCTTGTGGGCGCAATCGTCTTTGGCATGCTCCGCAATCGAAAAAACGGCGGCACGTCCTGCGGCGGGTGTCAGGGCGGTTGCGGCTGCTGCCCCATGAGCGGT
>CAJOQU010000184.1 GCA_905236975.1 uncultured Clostridia bacterium | reverse complement strand
GGCCGCGGCCTCTGTGCCGCCGGCCTCGTTTACAAGGTTGCGTGCCGCCTCCAGCGATTCACCGGTGCTGATCACGTCATCCAACACCAGCACCCGCTTGCCCTTGATTTGCTCTACCTCGGTCTGGCCAAGGTACAAATGCTGTTCATGCTGTGTGGTGATGGAGTTCACCCGCACATCCAATGGGTCGCGCATGTAAACCTTTACGCCCTTGCGCGCCACCACATACGGTTTGCCGCTTTGACGCGCCATTTCATATGCCATGGGGATACTCTTCGCTTCGGGCGTTAAAATAACGTCAAACTCCGGCACCTTTTCTAACAATGCTTTACAACCGGCAATGGTCAATTCCACATCACCGAAGATGATAAACGCGGCAATATCCAGATGCTCGTTGACCTGAAATTTTTCAAGCTGTCTTTCCAGTCCTGCGATTTTTAAGGTATACGTTTCTGACATAGTGTTCACCCTTATTTTCTATCATAATTCAATCGGAATCGATTTTTCAGCCCGGAGGCCAGGCAAGATTACGACGCGCCAGCAAATGAAAATGCATATGCTGCACGGTCTGGCCGCCGTCTTCTCCGCAGTTGTTCACCACGCGGTATCCATTTTCCAAATGCTCCTGCCGGGCAATCTTGGCAATGGCCTCAAAGACTCGTGCGACCTCAATGCTGTTTTCGGCATTGATTTCATCCGCCGAGGCGATGTGCCGTTTCGGAATCACGACCGCATGGAACGGTGCCTGCGGCGCGATATCCAAAAAAGCGTAGACATATTCGTCTTCATATACCTTTTTGCTGGGAACTTTTCCCGCAACAATGTTGCAAAAAAGGCAATCTTCCATTTTTTACACCCCCAACTGCGCCCGCACGGCGGTCTCGGCCGCGCCCAGCGCTTCTTCTGTTTTGGTAATGTCTTTTCCGCCCGCCATGGCAAGGTCGGGCTTGCCGCCGCCGCTGCCGCCGGCGATTTTGGCAACCTCACGCACCAAATTGCCCGCGTGTGCGCCAAGCGCCACGGCCTGTTTGCCGCAAGCGGCGCAGAAGGTCAGCTTGCCTTCCTTTACGGCGCACAACACCGCCACCACATCGGGGTGATCGGCCTTCATGGCGTCGGCGGTTTTGCGCAGTTCATCCGCCGAGGCTTCGGCAAGACTGCCGGTCACCAACCGCAGATCCCCCAAAGGTTTCGCGGCGGTGAGTAACCCTTCTATTTTTTGCGCGGCTAACTTTGCCTCGGCCTTTTCCAGACTTTTTTGAGTCTCACGCAGTTCTTTCATCAACTGTTCGGCACGGTTTGCAATATCCTTTACGGAGGAAAGCTTTAAATTGGCGGCGGTTTCGGCAATCAAATCCTTATCCTGCTCCATCACCTTCAGCACGTTATAGCCCGTGACGGCCTCGATGCGTCGCACCCCGGCGGCCACGCTCGACTCCGACGTGATATGGAACAGCCCGATTTTTGCCGTATTGTCAACATGGGTGCCGCCGCACAGTTCGATCGAACGCCCCGGCACATTCACTACCCGCACCACATCGCCGTATTTTTCACCAAACAGCGCCATGGCGCCAAGCTTACGCGCCTCATCAATGGGCATTTCGGTATTTTCCACCGCAACACCCGACAGCACCGCGTCATTCACAAAGTGTTCGACCTCCGCAATCTCCTGCGCCGTCAGGGCGGAAAAATGCGTAAAATCAAAGCGCACGGTCTGCTCGTTCACCAATTGACCCGCCTGCTCCACATGGGTGCCGAGGACCTTTCGCAATCCCGCCTGCAACAAATGGGCGGCGGTATGGTTGCGGCGAACGGCATCACGGCGGGCTGTGTCAATGGCCGCCGTTGCCCGGCTGTCTACGACTACCGTGCCCCGTATCACCTCGCCGAAATGGGTGAACACGCCCCCGGCCGTTTTTTGGGTATCCGTAACACGGAATTCCGCATCGCCCACGGTAATGACGCCGGTATCGCCGACCTGACCGCCGCTCTCGCCGTAAAATACGGTCTGATCCAGCACCAATACCGCTTTAGTGCCCTGTGGCGCGGCCGCGATATGTTCGCCTTCGATTACAATGTCCAGCACGGTGGCGTCACATGTAGTTTGTGTGTAACCCAAAAAGGCGGTAGCGGGGATATCATCAAACGAAATGCCGTCACTTTTCCAGCT
>CAJOQU010000183.1 GCA_905236975.1 uncultured Clostridia bacterium | reverse complement strand
AGTCCCTATAATGGGACACTGAAACCGTATAATAAAAATATAGCAAACCGCTTGACAACCAACGTCATGTATGCTATAATACGAATATCGAACATTTGTTCGGGAGGAATGAAAATGACTATTTGGATGTTTGTAAGAACAATTTTTGAACTTTTTCTTTTCGTCGCGGTGGCGTGGGGAGTGTTCCATGAAGACCGTCTGATTGTTTTTGAACGCGGCCTGATCGCCGCTCTCCGCAGAAGGCGGCTGCATGTGGTGAAAGCGCCCTATGCGAAAAAGAAGATTCTTCGGCAGTAGGCGTCGCCCATATCCGTTCGCTTTTCTTCTTATGCGCCTGCACGCACAACATAAATCAGCAAAGGTTCTATCGTTAAAGCTGTTGCCGCACGCCCCCAAAGGTTGTTTCAAACCTTTGGGGGCGTGTTGTTTTCCAACAATCCTTTCAAAATGATCGGCTTGAAGTTTATACGGTTCGGGGCGCCCCCGGTTGAAACAAAATTGAAACTCACTTTCAATTTATACTTGACATTGGGCAAGAAAGAGATTAAAATTGAAAACGGTTCTCAAATTCAGGAGGCAATCGTATGAATAAAAAAGCGACCTATCACACCCGCCAACGCGAACAAATCCTCCGTTATTTAAAGTCGGTTCCCGGCGTGCATACCACGGCGGGCGATCTTTGCCGTTATTTTGAGGAGCAGGGTACGCCCATCGGCAAAGCCACCGTTTACCGTCATTTAGAACGTTTGGTGGATGAAGGTTTGGTAAACAAGTACCATATTGATTCTGAAAGCTCGGCTTGTTTTGAATTTTGCGGCGAGACCGCGCACTGCGAGCATGACGTCTGTTTTCATTGCAAATGCGAAAAATGCGGCAGGCTGATCCATCTTCATTGCACAGAATTAGAGCAGGTGCAAAAGCATTTAAAGGAGCAGCATCAATTTTTATTAGACCCTTTGCGTGTGGTCTTTTACGGTGTGTGTGAGGAATGCAAATCATGAGAAAACGAATTTTCGCCTGTTTAACAGGTTTTGTTTTGACGCTCTGCTGTTTTGCGGGATGTCATACAAAATCCGGAGCAATGCCGAAAAACGACACCATGCACATTGTGACCACGAATTTTCCGGCATACGACTGGGTGACCCGACTGCTTGGCGATAACCCGACGGGCGCCGAGGTCACCTTGCTTGCAGGCAACGGAGTCGATCTGCACAGCTACCAGGCCACTCCTGCCGATATCTTGACCCTTTCAACCTGTGATTTGTTCATCTATGTAGGCGGCGAGTCCGATCAATGGATCAACAACGCCCTGCGCCAAGCCAACAATCCCCAAATGGCGGTTGTGAATATGATGAAAGCCTTGGGCGGCACCGTAAAAGCGGAAGAACAGATCGAAGGCATGCAGGAGGAAGGCGAAGAAAAAACCGAATATGACGAGCATGTGTGGCTTTCGCTGCGGAACGCCTCTTTCCTTTGCGGCGCTGTTGCCGAGGCGCTTTGCACCCTTGATTCCACCCATGCCGATCTTTACAAAGCCAATCTTGCCGATTATCAGAAACAGCTTAACGAGCTGGATGCGGATTACCAAACCGTCGTGGCCGAAAGCCCGGTGCATACGCTGGTATTTGGCGACCGCTTTCCCTTTCGCTATTTGGCTGACGACTACGATCTTGCCTATTACGCGGCTTTTCCCGGCTGTTCGGCCGAAACCGAGGCCGGCTTTGAGACCATTGTGTTTTTAGCCGGTAAGATCGATGAGCTGTCCTTGCATTGCGTTATGACCATTGACGGGTCAAACGGCAAAATCGCCCGCACCATTGCGGCAAACACCGCCGCCAAAAATCAATCCGTTCTGACCCTTTCCTCCATGCAGTCGGCCGGTAACGCCGAGCTGCAAAACGGCGTGACCTATCTATCGGTCATGCGGGAAAATCTTGCCGTGTTAAAACAAGCCTTACAATAGGAGAAATTGCCATGTCTTTTCTTACCGTGCGGGGGTTGTCGTTGGGGTATAACTCCCGCTGTATCGTGGAAAACCTGAACTTTTTTGTGAATCCCGGCGATTACCTTTGCATCGTGGGTGAAAACGGTTCGGGCAAAACCACTTTAATGAAAACCCTGCTCGGTCTGCAATCGCCGCTTGGCGGGCAGATCATCACGGGCGACGGGTTAAGCCTGAACGAGATCGGGTATCTGCCCCAGCAGACCGATATGCAAAAAGATTTTCCGGCCTCGGTGAAGGAGATCGTTTTGTCCGGTTTTCAGGGGCAGTGCGGCCTGCGCCCGTTTTATAAAACGGAGGAAAAACAAAAAGCCCTTGAGACCATGCGGCGCATGGGTATTGAAGACCTGTCCGGCCGCTGTTTTCGTGAGCTTTCCGGCGGCCAGCAGCAACGGGTGCTGTTGGCACGGGCGCTTTGCGCCACACAAAAGCTGTTGTTGTTAGACGAACCCGTCACCGGCCTGGACCCTAAAGTCACCGCCGAATTGTACGAACTGATACGCGGGCTTAACCGCGAGGGCGTGACCATCATGATGATCTCCCACGATATCGCCGCCGCAGTGCAGTACGCCAGCCATATTCTGCACATTGGCAAGACCGCCTTTTTCGGCACGACGACGGATTATTTAAACAGTCCGCTCGGCAAAGGCTATATCCCACAGGAGGGCGGTGAACGCCATGCTTGAAAAATGTTGGCTTTACCTGCAATTTCCCTTTGTGCGTTACGCTTTTGTGGTAGGGGTGTTGATCGCGCTTTGCTCCTCTTTGCTTGGCGTCACACTGGTGCTCAAACGCTTTTCGTTTATCGGGGACGGCTTGTCTCATGTGGCTTTCGGTGCAATGGCGGTGGCCGGTATTTTGAACCTGACCAACCAAATGCTGTTGGTACTGCCTGTTACGGTGCTGTGCGCCGTGCTGTTGCTGCGCACGGGGCAAAATACCAAAATTAAAGGGGACGCGGCCATCGCCATGATCTCGGTCGGATCGCTGGCCTTCGGATACTTGCTGATGAACCTGTTCTCCACCTCCTCGAACCTGTCGGGCGATGTGTGCAGTACGCTGTTCGGCTCTACCTCTATTTTGACCCTGTCGCGCAGCGACGTATGGCTGTGCGTCGCGTTATCGGCGGCGGTGCTGATCATCTTTCTGCTGTTTTACAACAAAATTTTCGCCGTCACCTTCGATCAGGATTTCGCCACGGCCACCGGCACCCGTGCCGATCGCTATAACCTGTTGATCGCGGTAATCATCGCCGTGATCATCGTGCTGGCCATGAATCTGGTCGGCTCTTTGCTCATCTCGGCGTTGATCATCTTCCCGGCGCTTTCCGCCATGCGGCTGTTTAAAAGCTTTCGGTCGGTGACTGTTTGCTCGGCGGTGTTGTCGGTCGTTTGTGCGCTGGCGGGTATTCTGATCGCCATTTTAGCCGGCACGCCGGTTGGCTCCACCGTTGTGGCGGTCGATGTGCTGGCCTTTTTCATCTGTTATTTTATCGGAATCCTAATATAATATCTACTGAACAAATGCCGACACGCAGACGGCATTTGTGAAAAAGCGTTTTTTGAACGCTTTTTCTGCCAAAATCGTCGATT
>CAJOQU010000182.1 GCA_905236975.1 uncultured Clostridia bacterium | reverse complement strand
TTGCGGCAACAAGACCGCGGGTCTCTACCATTCCAAGAGCTTCATACATATTGATTTTCCTCCTAAAGAAAATTTTCAGATTTGTGTTTGCTTATGCAATTATCAGCCGCTTAGAAACCGGCGGTTTACACCGGGTCGGTTCTAAGAAACTTCATGACTTCGGGGTGCGGGCGCGCGATCACCTCGCACAGTTTGACGTTACCTACCTGCGCGGCGGCGGCTTTTCCGGCCTCGGCGGCGGCAGTCACTGCCGAGACGGAACCTGCCACGACTACCGTGACCAGACGACCGCCCAGGCGTTTTTCCACGTGAATCAACCTCACGTTGGCGGCCTTGCTCATCGCGTCAAGGCCGACAATGGCGGTCACCATTGCCTGTACTTCGAGCAGTGCGATTGCCTCTTCCATGAAAAACGACCTTAATCGAGCGAGGGCAACAGCTTGTTTACATCTTCATGCGGTCTGGGGATGACATGGGTCGCTACCACTTCACCCAGTCTGCCGGCGGCGGCGCCACCTGCCTCAACTGCCGATTTTACCGCGCCGACGTCACCGCGAACCATCACGCTGACAAGGCCGGAACCGATCTTTTCGGAACCGATCAGCACCACGTTGGCCGCTTTGACCATGGCATCGGCGGCTTCGATTGCGGCAACAAGACCGCGGGTCTCTACCATTCCAAGAGCTTCATACATATTGATTTCCTCCTAAGAAATTTCAGTTTTTTGTTTTTTTATGATCCTCGGCGTGTGCCGTTATCAGGATTTAGGTTGCGGAGCTTGTCACGCCCCAAGGCCGACAAATGGGCGAACCATTCGACTTCAGATGAAAGTCCCGCGTTGATTTTGGATGTGATGAAGAGTCCTCGTTCTTTCGCAACGGCCACACCCGCGTCATGCGCGGCGGTGACGGCGGCCGGGTCCCCTTCAAACTTGACGATCATGACCAGCGGCACTTCGCACTGATCTGCGTTTGCGGGTTTATTGCGGTCAATCGCAACGATCCGCACATCCGCCGCTTTGGCGACGGCGTCGGCCACGACCACCGAGGTGGCAAAGCCGTATACTTCGATCATTCCAAGCGCTGCCATACCAAAACTCCTTACTTGGCAATGTAGCAGATTTTAATGCCTTTTTGCGCCACGTTGGTCTCCATCGCTTCGTTCATTTGATCCAGTGGGAAGGAATGGGTAATCAGTTCTTCAATGGGAATATTCATTTCGGCGCATTGCTTTAAGAAGGCTACCGTTTTGGGGTAATCTTCGGCGCTGTAATCCCACGAACCGACGATATTGATTTCTTTGTTGCACATGGCAAAGTGCGGATTGATCGAATATTCGCCGTTGTTCACAAAGAAGCCCATCTCGCACATGCCGCCGCCGCGGCGGATGTACTCGTAAATGTCAGCCGCTGCAATGGGCGCGCCGGTGCATTGGAAAGCAAAATCCACGCCCACGCCATTGGCCACAGACTTGACCTTGGCGGCACGCTTTTCCAGCGTGTCTTCCTCCGGCCGTTTGAAACAGACGGTGGTTTTAGCGCCCATCCGCTCGGCGACCTTTAAGCGGTCTTCGTTGCCGTCCACCGCGATGATGTGGTTAATGCCCGCGGCGCGCAGAACCGTGATCATCACCAGTCCCACCGGGCCGCAGCCCTGCACCAGCACTTTGGAACCGAAGTTCAAAAGACCGGTTGACTGGCTGCGCTCCAGCGCATGCACGCACACGCAGGCCAGTTCTAAGATCATGCGTTGTTTCAGGTTCAGTTCATTCACCTGAAAATAGGTGGTGCCGTGACCGCGAATCAGCATGTAGTCGGCAAACCAGCCGTTGGCGCGGTTGCCCTCTTCGGTGCCGCGTTTATCGCCAATCAGACCAAAAACACCCTGTTTATCACACAAATTGGTGCGGCCGGGCGTCATGCGGCAAGCGTAGCATTCGCCGCACGAAATGACCGAGGTCACCAGCTTATCGCCCACTTTTAAGGGTTTTCCCGCGGTATCGGACTTAATGTTGGAACCAAGGTAGACCACTTCGCCGGTGCCTTCGTGCCCCAGCACGACCGGCATCAGGCCAAACGGATCCTGCCGCCATTCATGCACATCGGTACCGCAAATGCCTGCACCCTCTACGCGAACCAGAATATCATCCGGCCCAAGCTCGGGAATCGGCACCTCCTGCACTTCGATCTTCTTGGAGTCGACCAGCATGGCGACTTTGGCGGTTTTGGGCAGGGGTCCGGCGGGCGCGGAAGCCGCCGTTGTTCCCATGGAACCCAATACCTGGCGAACGATCGCCTCGATTTGATTTGAGGTAATATCCATTGTTGTTCCCCCTTTAAATAATACGAAAATGATCCGCCATCACACAGCGGCGAAGCCGGGTAAAGCTTTTGGCCGAGGTGATGCCCTCTCCGGTCGGGCCGGCAATGGTGAAGGTGGTGTGGCCTTCGCCGCCGAAACCGATCCCGGCGTAGGAGGGAGCGTTTTTGACGAAAATGGTGGTCTCTACCGCTTTGGCAAAGCGAGAGAGATTGTCAATGTTTTTGGAATGCATATGCGCGGTGTGGCGGTTGCCGTGTTCGGCCTTGCAGGCAAGGTCAATGGCTTCGTCAATGTCTTTGACCCGCACGATGCCTAAAATCGGCATCATCAGCTCCTGCTGAACGAACAGGTGGTCAAACGGCACCTCGGCAATGGCACAGCGGATCTCGGGACCGACGTGAACGCCGATCTTTTCCAAAATCACGCGGGCGTCACGCCCGACACATTCGCGGCTGACGGCATAAGAGGTCTTGCCGGTCTTGGGATCGGTCTTTTTGACCAGAACCACCTCGGCTAAGGCGTCGGCCTGTTGGCGTGTCAGCAGAATACAGCCGTTTTTCTGCATGCCGGCAATCAGGCGGTCGGCCACGTTTTCAAACACGAAAACTTCTTTTTCGGCAATGCAGGGAAGGTTATTGTCAAAGGTGCAGCCGTCGATAATGTCTTTGGCGGCCTTATCAATGTCGGCCGTGTCATCCACAATGACAGGGGGGTTGCCCGCACCCGCGCCGATGGCTTTTTTGCCCGAAGACAGTACCGACCGCACCACGCCGGGACCGCCGGTGCAGACCAGCAGACGAATGGAAGGGTGCTTATACATCACGTTGGCGCTGTCAAGCGTGGGTTTGATCATCGAGGCAACCAGCACCTCGGGGCCGCCTGCGGCATGAACCGCACGGTTGACCAGATCGACCGCGTAGTTGGAGGTCGCAATGGCGCCGGGATGGGGGTTAAAGACCACGCCGTTGCCGGCCGCGATCATGCCGATGCTGTTGCAGATAACCGTCTCCGACGGGTTGGTTGACGGGGTAATGGCGCCCACCACACCGAAGGGTGCGCGCTCGGTCAAGGTCAGGCCGTTGTCGCCCGTTTTTGCCTCGGCTACGATATCCTCGGTGCCGGGGGTCTTATCCGCCACCAAAATATGTTTAGCGGTTTTATGGTCTACGCGACCCATTTTGGTTTCCGCCACGCCCAACTGCGCTAAAGTGGCGGCTTCGGCGCGGCAATATGTTCGAATAGAGGTGATCAGCTTTTCACGTTCCGCCACGCTCATGGAGCGGATGGCTTTGTAACCCGCCTCGGCGGCGGCGATGGCCTCTTCCATAGTGGCGTAAACGCCTTTGAATTTACGCCCGTTATATTGGGTGGCATCCCAGTTCTTTTGAGGAACAGACTGCTCAGAGCGAATCTCCTTCACAACCTTGGCGACAAGCTCCTCGACCTGTGCCTCTGTCCAGTTGATAGCCATGCTTGTTCTCTCCTTTTCCGTTATTTGATGAGTCAGATTCGCATCAACCTAACGCGGCGAGAACTTTCTTAGTGATTTCGGCCACCAACTGCTCGTCGGCAGCGGGAGCGGCGCCGGCACAATCCTTACATTTGCAGTTGGCAGTACCCTTGTTCGGGCATTTCTGGCAGCCGGGGTGTTTGCCGGGCAGACCCATCTTTTTGCGCAGTTCCATCAATCTTTCCAGCTCATGGCAGGAGATTTCTTCAATATGGCTGTTGGCGCCGACGCCGATCTGGCGGGCGTACAGATTGATCTTGGCGTTAAACTCCACCTCTTCCATGGTGAAGCAGGCACGGGTCAGGGTGTTGCCCACGGTCAGCGCGCCGTGATTCTTAAGCAGAAACGCGTCATGCTGTTGGATGTAAGGCATCAGTGATTCGGGGATCTCCATGGTGGAGGGCATGCCGTAATCGCAGGTGGGAACATTGCCAATGGTCAAAATCGCCTCGGGCAGGATGTATTGATTCAGCTCTACACCGGCCACGGTGAAGGCGGTGGCCACCGGCGGGTGAGCGTGCACCACGGCGTTGACATCGGGGCGCTCCTGATAAACGCGCAGGTGCATTTTGATTTCGGACGAGGGATTCAGTCTGCCCTCTAACTTGTTGCCCTGGCCATCGATCTTGATAATCATGTCAGGCGTCATGTAGCCTTTTGACACGCCGGTCGGGGTGCAGTAATATTCGTTGGGGCTCACCTTGACCGAAATGTTGCCGTCATTCGCGGCGACAAAGCCGTGATCGTAGATCCGTTTGCCGATTTCGCAGATTTCCTTTTTGATTTCATAAGGAGACTGTGCCATAATATTGATTCCTTTCAATTTTTAAATTCACAAAGTATTCCCGCGGCGGGTTTGCCCCGCCGGTTTTGCAAATTGGTGCCAGGGAGGCCGACCGGCGCACCCCTTTGCGGCATTTTGTTAATCGATGGATTTTGCCAGCTTTTCGGTATCGCAGGCGATCATGAACTCTTCATCGGTCGGAATGACCAACACCTTGACCGGCGAATCGGGGGTGGAAATTTCCAAAATACCGCCGTGCGGCGCGGTGGCGTTTTTCTCCGCATCGAACTTGATGCCGAGATAGGTCAAATTCCCTGCGATGATCTCACGGGATTTACGGTCGTTTTCGCCTACGCCGGCGGTGAAGACCAGCACATCCAGCCCGTTCATTTCGGCCACATAAGAACCGATCAACTTGATGGCGCCCTGACACATCAGATCAATGGCCAGCTTGGCGCGTTCGTTGCCTTGATCGGCGGCATCCCACACATCACGCCCGTCGTTCGAAACGCCTGAAACACCAAGCAAACCGGACTTTTTGGTCATGGCGGTGTCCATCTCATCCGGCGACATGCCGGTTTGTTTCATGATGTAGGTGACCAGCGACGGATCGATCGCGCCGCAGCGGGTACCCATGGGCAGGCCGTCCTGCGGGGTGAACCCCATGGAGGTGTCGATCGCTTTACCGCCGTCGACCGCCGTGACCGACGAGCCGCTGCCGATATGGCAGGTGACGATTTTTAATTCTTCAATGGGTTTGCCCACATATTTGGCCGCCTCGCCCGAAACATAGCGGTGTGAGGTGCCGTGGAAGCCGTAACGGCGAATGCCGTATTGCTCGTACCATTCGTACGGCAGGGCATATATGTAGGCTTTGGGCTCTAACGTAGCATAGAAGGAGGTGTCAAACACCCCGACCTGCGGGGTAGAAGGCATCAAAGCCCGGCAGGCGTTCACGCCCTTGATGGCCGGAGGCCCGTGTAAAGGATTGATGGGAACAATGGATTCGAGGTACTGCATGGTTTCCTCATCCAAAAAGCGGGAGCTTTGAAATTTTCCGCCGTGTGCAAAGCGGTGCCCCACGGCGCCGATCTCGTTCACATCGGCGATTACGCCGAGTTCCGGGTCGGTCAAGAGCTTTAAGACCAACGCAATGGCCTCGTTGTGGGTCGGCATGGGAGTGTCTTCCGCGTAGTTGGGCTTGCCGGGGCGCTTGTGGGTAATGGCGCCGGTCAGGCCGATTTTTTCGCAAAGACCCTTCGCCAAGACGGTATGTGCGTCCATATCAAACAACTGATACTTTAAGGACGAACTACCGGCGTTGACAACCAGTATTTTCATGTCATGATCTCCTTCTTGTTTAGAATGCGCAGTGCCGCGGCCGGTGGTTCGGCGCGCCGTCAAGCGGACAAGCGCCTTTTTCGCCGGCCTAAGCAGACTTTTACACCTTGTATTATATCAAAACCGACCTTTCATTGCAAGGGTCAATCCAAAAAAACTTCGATTGAAAGCAAAATGTTTTTTGTGCAAACAAACCAAAGTTTTTTGCCGAAAAACGACGAAGGGACGTAGCTTTTGCCAAAAAACGACCTGATTTTATAGAAAAATTCTTTTTGCCGTGTCGCAACCCCGGCAAGAGCGGAAGTTGTCCGGTTCGGGTTGTTGTTCATCCAATTTCGGCGGGTAAATAAAAAACGCGCCGAAGCGCGTTACTACTCATGAACCTCATGAAGAAGGCAGGTGTTTATGTATGAGAGAAACATTAGCCCGCCGTCTGCGCGCCTGTCGCAAAGAGCGGCACAAGGGCAGGTGGCTATTTACTGTAATATCACCGAAAAGGCCTATCAAAATTACGAATTGATGATGCGAGAACCGAAAATAGAAATTTTGGTACGTCTTGCCGATTTGTTTGACGTTTCACTGGATTATTTGACCGGGCGCAGTGATGAAAAAAAGTAGAAAAAACAAAGCATAACATGACCGAAAATACTGACAGAGCCGCCTTCCATTCGGTGAGACGGCTCTGTTTTTTGTTTTTTTAGATTTCTTTGCAGGCTGCCGAAGCGTCCGATTTTAACCGGTTTGTCAGCGTTTGCGCCAGGCGCTGCGGGAAAACAGCACCAACATGGGGAAGATCTCCAGCCGTCCGGCCAGCATGTCAAAAATCAGAATCAGCTTGGAAAGCGGACTGAACAGCGCGAAATTATGGGTGGGGCCCACCATTTCCAGCCCCGGGCCGATGTTATTGATACAGGATATCACCGCCGTAAAGTTGGTGGTGACCGAGAATTCATCGATCGAGATGATCAGAAAGCTGATCGCAAAAATGATCACATGCGCGGCCAAAAAGGCGTTGGTATTATCTAAGGTGGTTTCGGGTACGGTCTTGCCGTTGATCCGCACGGTCTGTACCCGCTGTGGGTAGCAAATGGATTTGACATTGCGCCGCAGATTCTTAACCAGCAAGAGCCATCGGATGCATTTCATACCGCCGCCGGTACTGCCCGCGCAGGCGCCGACCATCATTAAACCCAGCATCAGCACCTTGGAAAAGGCCGGCCACTGGTCGAAATCGGTGGTACAAAAGCCGGTGGTGGTCATGACACTGGAGACCTGAAAGGCCACGTGGCGAATGGTTTCTGACAAAGTGGGGTAAAATCCACGCAGATTGATGGTAATGGCCGCCATACTGCCGATCGCCAACCCAACGTAAAGCCGCAGTTCCTCATCCTTCAGGGCGGTCTTAAACTGTCGGCGAAGCAGCAGAAAATACCACGAAAAACTGACGCCGAACAGGAACATGAAAACCGTACAAACGTTTTGCAGATAAGGACTGTAACCGGCCATACTGTCGTTTTTAACGCCGAAGCCGCCGGTGCCCGCCGTGCCAAGCGCGGTGCAGACCGCCTCAAACAGCGGCATGCCGCCGATCAGCAGAAAGATCAGGTCTAAAACGGTCAACCCAATGTAAATAATGTAAAGAATAGCGGCGGTTTTGCGAATTCTCGGCACCAGCTTGCCCACGCTCGGCCCCGAGCTTTCGGCTCGCATGATGTACATGGTAAAGCCGTCCTTCTTGCCGAAGGCGGGCGCTATGGCGATTAAAAACACCAGCACGCCCATGCCGCCGATCCAGTGGGTAAAGCTGCGCCAATACAAAATGCCGCGCGAAAGGCCTTCCACATCGTTTAGAATGGAGGCGCCGGTGGTGGAAAAGCCCGAAACGGTTTCGAAAAACGCATCGATAAACCGCGGAATCTCCCCGGACAGCATAAACGGCAGGGAGCCGAAAAGGCTCATCACAATCCAGCTTAGCCCCACACAAAAAAGCCCTTCTTTTTGGTAGAACTCCCGCGAGGAGTGGCGGCAGAGCAGATAGATCACGCCCGCCACCGCCGCGTTCAGTAAAACGGTGTATAAAAAGGCCATGGCGGCACGCATGTCGCGGTCAAACAAACAAATCAACAGCGCGGGCAGCATAAACAGCGCCTCGAGCAATAATATCAGCGCCTGGAAACGCCCGATCATTTTGATATTCATTTCGCTCTCACTTTTCAAAAATATCGTTCAATTGGTGAATGCTGCGGCTGCCGTCGGTCACCACGACCACACTGTCGCCCCGGACAAAGCGGGATTGACCGTCGGGGATGACGGTGTCGCGCCCGTGGGTGATGCCGGCAATCAGCACGTTGGAACGGGTTGGCACATCTTTCAGCGGACAACCGCAGTGCAGGGTTTGTTCATCCACCTTAAATTCCAACGCCTCGGCTTGCCCGTGGGCAATGGAATGAACGGTGATCGCCGCGCCTTCGCCGTTTTGCATGGCGCGGATGTACCGCACAATGGAGGCGGTGCAAAGCTCTTTGGGGCTGATCACACTGCCCAGCGACAGCGATTCTAACAGGTGGCTGTTATCGGTATGCCCCACCTTGGTGATGACCTGCTGAACGCCGACGTCTTTTCCGTAAAGGGAGATGATGATGTTCAGCTCATCGGTACCGGTCAGGGTAACCAACGCGTCGTAATCACGCAGACCCTCGCTTTCAAGCAGGGGCTGGTAGCTGGCGTCGCCGCAGACGATCTCGGTCTCGGGCAACAGCTCGGAAAGATCGTGACAGCGTTCGCGGTCTTGTTCGATGATCTTCACAAAAATACCGTTTTTTTCCAGCTTGCGCGCCAGGTAATAGCTGATCCGCCCACCGCCGCATAACAGCACCCGCTTGACCTTGCGCGTGATCACGCCGAGTGCTTTCAGCAACGCGGTCAGCTCATGCGGGAGGCCGGTGACAAAAATATAATCCCCCGGTTGAAAGATGAAATCGCCGCCGGGAATCAGGGTTTTGCCGTCCCGCACCACGGCGCAGACTAAAATCTGGCACTTCACGACCGAGGAAAGCTCGTTCAGGGAAAGGCCGCACAACACGCCGGAATCGGGGATTTTCAGCTCCACGATCTCCACCCGGCTTTTGGCAAATACATCACGCCGTAAGAATCCGGGGTATTTGAGCAGCCGGTCAATTTCTTCGGCAGTCTGGAGTTCGGGGTTAATGGCAAACGACAAAGCAAAGCTGTTTTTCATTTCGTAGATTTGTTCGCTGTACTCGGGATTGCGAATGCGCACAATGGTATGAATATCGGGGTTTAAATAGTGCGCGGTGGTGCAGCAAAGCAGATTCACTTCATCGGCCGCCGTGGTCACAATCAACACATCGGCTTCCTTGATACCCGCTTCGGAAAGTACGCTCATCATGGCGCAGTTTCCGCATAGTCCCATCACATCATAGCGACTGACGACAATTTCCAATTTGGCGGCATTTTGGTCGATCACGGTGATTTCGTGCCCTTCTGACGAGAGTTGTGCACAGAGCCGTTCCCCGACCTTGCCGAGCCCGGCAATAATGATTTTCAAATAACAAAACTTCCTATCTTTTCGACAAAAACACTTTTCATCGAATTACTACAAATAGATTATAGCAAATCTTTGGTGAAAAGCAAGCATTATTTCAAATACATTTCACAATTTGGCGCAAAACGCCCCCGGGCCTCGGCTTTTGACTGAGGTCCGGGGGCGTTCCTTCCCTGTTTTGAATGGTTTATCGTTCTTCCCCTAAAAAGAACACGGCCAACGTGCCGGGGCCGGAATGGGTGGCAATCACCGGGTCAAGATAATGATATACAACGTTTTTCACCTTGCAGCGTTTTTTGATTTCGTCGGCCATATATTTGGCTTCGTCCTCGCAGTCGCCGTGTACAATAAAAATATCCTGTTCCCGCACGTTGACGGCGCGTTCCTGCACCGATTTGATCAAATACTCCACCGAGGATTTTCTGCCCCGTGTTTTACCGGTCACATACAGGCCGCCGTCGTTGGCGGTGTGCAGCAGCGGCTTGATCCCAAGCAGTGATCCCAGCACGGCGCCGGTGCCCGAAAGACGACCGCCGCGTTTTAAGAAGAACAGGTCTTCAATCGTGAAGATATGGCAGATGTGCAGCTTGTTTTGCTCGATCCAGTCGGCCACTTCTTCTATGGATTTTCCTTCGTTTTTCAGTTTCACGGCGTAATGCACGGCCAATCCCTCGCCCAGCGCGGCGCAAAGGGTATCGATCACAATTATCTTGCGGTCGGGGTATTGTTCGCGGTAGTCCGCGGCCGCGGCGCTGACGTTTTGGCAGGTGCCCGAAAGTTTGGAGGAAAAAGCCAACGCCAACACGTCTTGCCCTTTTTCCAAAAGCGGCAGGATGATTTCGTCACAATGCTCACGGGAGACCTGCGAGGTGGTAATGCGGGCTTTGGCTCTGAGTTCCCGGTAAAAATCGGCGTAGGAATCGGCGGGGTACTCTTTGGAATAGCTGATGTATTCCTGATCGTTGATGTAGTATTTCATGGGCAGGATTTCCACACCATACTCTTTGATCTGTTTTACGGTCAGATTCGCGCAGGAATCCGTCACAATGGTATAGCTCATAACGGCAAGCTCCTTTTTATTTTAAAATGTTTTTGCCACTTTATTATATCAAAATCATTTGGGTTTTCATTCTAATTCCCGTTGTTTTTACTCTACAGAATAAGTTGGTTTGGTAGAGCCGAAAGTACAGATTCTACTGTTGGTAGAATTTGGCTTTTTTATGCGTTTTTTTCAGGATTTTTTTGCTGTGAAGAATTTTTTTGCATTTTTGTGGCAAAGTATGAAAAGAACATTTTTAGGAGGTTCATTATGAAAAAATTTATTTTATGGTCGTTATCGATCCTTTGTGTCTGCGCCTGCATGTCGCTTGCGGGCTGCGGAGATAACATGACCGACAATGTAAGCGGCAAAACGTCGGAGGTGTATTTCCTTACTTCGCAGAGCGAGGCGGCCGACGCCTATCAAGAGCTGGCTCAAAAATATGAGAACGAAACCGGCGTCAAAGTGAGGATTGAAACGGTCAATGCCGATTCCTACGACAAAAAGCTCAGGGACGCGTTAAAACAGACCGACGCACCTACGCTGTTCGAGATCACCGGCCACAACCAGTATAATCAATTAGACGATTATTTTCTTGACATCAAGGACAGTAAGATTTATTCTATGTTATATGACAAATCGCTTGCCATCGGCAAGGATGAAAGCGTTTTTGCCATTCCTTACAGTGTGCGCGGCTATGGCATTCTGTACAACAACGACATCATGAAAAAGTATTTTGCTTTGTCAAACAAAAAAAGTACGCTGTCCTCCATGGAAGAGGTCAAAAACTTTGATCAGCTGAAAATCATTGTGGAGGATATGGACAACCACCGGTCGGAGCTTGGCATTGACGCGGTTTTTGCCACACCGGCTCTTGCCGAAGGGGAAGACGCGCGCTACACCATGGATTTGCTGAATCATCCGCTTTCTTACGAGTGGGAAAACGGTGGGGATGATGTGCGTATGACCGCGCTGAAGGCGGGCAAAATCGATTTTTCATACGGTGACAATTATCGCGGTTTGTTTGATCTGTATACCGGCCATTCCGCAACAGACGTCAAACAGCTTGGCACCAAGACTGCGGCGGATTCCACCAAAGAATTTGCACTTGGCAAGGTGGCCATGATGCAGGGCGACAGCCGCTCCTGGGAGCAGATAAAGGGCGTTTCGGGTAATGTGGTCAAGTCGGAGGAACTCAGGCTGCTGCCGCTTTATACCGGTATTGAGGGCGAGGAAAAGCGCGGGCTTGACATCGGCGTCGAGCGGTATATCGCCCTGAACAAAAAGGCAAGTGAGACCGCGCAGAAAAATTCTCTTGACTTTTTAGAGTGGCTCTTTTCCAGTCAAACCGGTAAAGGGTATGTTTCAAATCAGTTGAATTTGCACACGCCCTTTAACACCTTCGGTGAAGGCGATATGCCTGACGTACCGCTGGTGTCGGATGTCATGAACGGCCTGAAAAACGGTATGCAAAGCGTGATGATGGCGATTGACCGGGTCTTCCCGGGGGACGGTTATTACCGTGCGGTGGGTACTTCCCTTCGCAATTATGCCGCCGGCGAAGAAGATTGGAACAGCGTAAAAGCCACCGTGACCGATCGCTGGTCCGCGGCCAAGGACTAATGCGAAACACAGAATAAAAAAGGAAGACTTAAAAGCGGGCGAGATTTTCTCTTGCACAGGCAGGAAAGGGGGCGGCAAGATGCGCTCAAAAAATAAAGACGGGAAAATCCGGCGGGAAAACGGGGTCTTGCTGCCCCTGTTTTCTTTGTCCGGGAAATACGGCATTGGCTCCATGGGGCGGGAGGCGTATCGATTTATCGATTTTTTAAGAGCCGCTCGTCAAACTTATTGGCAGCTTTTGCCCCTTTGCCCGGTCGGCAAGGGCAATTCGCCTTATAGCTCGACCAGCTCCTTTGCCGGGGAAATTTTGTTGATCGATATGGAGCTTTTGGCGGACGATGGCTTTTTGGAGCCGCAGGAGCTGCCGCCCGAGCCCGAAAACCCTCAAAAAATCGATTACGACGCGGTTCGCGCGGTCAAGCTTCCGCTTTTGCGCAAAGCGGCGGAACGGTTTGACGTGCATGATCGCGATTTTCGCAAATTTGCGAATGACAACGCCGACTGGCTGGATGATTTTGCTGTTTTTTCAGCCATTAAGCAGGTTACCGGCGATTTGCCCATCGGCGACTTTCCAGAAGGGCTGAAATACCGCATTCCCGAGGCGATGGACGCTTTTATCGCGGAGCATTTTGAGGTGGTCGAATTTTACAGGATCACCCAGTATTTCTTTTATCGCCAGTATTTCAGCTTAAAAGCTTACGCCGAGCGCAACGGCATTCGCCTGATCGGCGACCTGCCGTTTTATGTACAACTGGAGAGCGCCGATGTGTGGAGCAATCCTTCCAATTTTCGTCTTGGCCGCGATCTCACGCCGGTGCTGGTGGCGGGCGTTCCGCCCGACGCCTTCTCGGATGAGGGGCAGTTGTGGGGCAACCCGATCTATGACTGGAACTACCTGCGCTCCACCGGGTATGCCTTTTGGAAAACCAGGCTGCGCCATCAAGCGCGGCTGTACGACGTGATCCGGATCGATCATTTTCGCGCCTTTGCCGATTATTACACCTGCCCCTACGGCGCAAAGGACGCCAAAAGCGGCGTGTGGGAAAAGGGCGTGGGGCTGCCTTTTTGGCAGCAAATGCAAAAGGAAATCGGGGCTGAGATCATTGCGGAAGACCTGGGTACCGATTCGCCCGAGGTGCGCCGTCTGATCACCGATACGGGATTCCCGAACATGAAGGTGCTGCAGTTTGCCTTTGATTCCGACCTTGAAAACCCGCATCTGCCCAAAAATTACGAGCGCAACTGTGTGTGCTACACCGGCACGCACGATAACGACACCACCCGCGGGTGGTTTGAAAAGGCCGACGCACACCGTCTGCGATTGTTTTCACAGCTGGTGCCGGCGGATGAAAGTCATTCGGCGGTCTACAGCCTGATCCGGTATGCCGTTTCATCTAAGGCGCGAATCGTCATGGTGCCCATGCAGGACTATTTACAGTTGGATTCTTCCGCACGGCTGAATACCCCCGGCGTTCCCACCGGCAACTGGGAATGGCGGCTTGTCGGCGGGGAATTGACCGAGGAGCTTTGCCAAACGATCATCAGATTGTGTAAAACCGGATTCGGAATCTGAAAGGGAAATCCCCTTTTTCGGATTCCGAATTTTCAAAACCCGGCGGAATCTGAAAAATTTATGGTTTACATATTACCCATTAAATGCTATAATAATATGAATGTAAAAAAATACCAGCCGCATTTTTGGGCTTTCCGGTCGTAGAAATATGTCGACTGCACATGGCTGAGGAAGAGATGAACATGAAGGATTTTGCGATTTTTATTTATAACAATCATCCTGAGCATTTACAAGCTTGTCTGACCGCTATTCGGGAGCAGAGCTATGATCGTGCGAAGATAGAAGTCGTCATTGGAACCGCTCCGCTTACGGGGGAGGAACGGGCGCAGATCAATGCGTGGATGTCGGATTGTGTGTTGAAAGAGTATGACGTTCCGAACGCCGCTGTTTTTTATAACGACGGCATTGCCGCCACCGAGGCGCAAATCTGCTGGTTTATTGATTCCGCTGTGCTGCCGCAAAAGCCGGACACCTTCAAGCGGGTGTGTGAAAATATCCGCAAAACCGGTATGGTAGCCTGCGCTATGTCTTTTTATGACGATGGCATGGACTACCCGTACCAAACCTATAAATTAAGCCAGTCAGTGACGGCGGTTTTGGATGTGGAACAAAAGCCTTCGGATATCAACCTGAATCTGCCAAGCTATTTTATCAGCCGTAAGCGTTTGGGAAAGCAAGTCTTTGACCCGGCCTTCGGGGTGGATTTTAAAGAAAAATTTTTGTTAGAGCTGTATGGCGCCAACCCTGTATACTTCAACTTGGGCACGGTGAAGCTTACGTCGCTTGCCCCGTTTGAAGACAATACCTCCAAATGTGCGGTGCAATACGAGTTTGACTGGTACACCCCAGCGCTGGAGCAATGGCTGGCATATATAAAGACTTTCCGGCATGTTCCCATTTATGTGCAGGAGGTCGTGATGTACATGATCTACGCCAAATACAACTGCAACACCAACGAACGCAATAAAAACGTGTTAGATGCCAATGAGGTCGAGCGGTTTTTGGCTGCGACCAAAGCACTGTTGGAATATTTGGATGATAACATCATTCTGCAATCCCAAATCGACAGCGAGTACAAGCATTGGAACCACGCTTTCAAGATTCCCCGCACGCTTAAGTTTTATTTGTACAAGCTGAAACGGGGCGACAACTTTTTCACCTATGTATCGGGCGGCCGCCTGTTTGAATCGCACGATCGCCTCAACACCCCTATTCTTCGGCTGTATTACGAAAAGGTCAACGTGTATGCCATCAATTATCAAAACGGTAAGCTGCTGTTTGACTGCACGGTCGGCATTCAAGACTATCTTGCCCATGACGATATTCATATCAAAATGGTTTATGGCGGTAAAGAGGTTCCCATTCGGCGGAATCATGTATACGGCCTTTCCCGCGCGTTTGGGAAGGTGATCAATGAAAAATATACCTTTCAGTTTGAGGTGGATGTTCACGAGCGCTTCGGCTCTTTGCGGGCATACCTGATTTATGACGGCATCGAATACGAGATGAGCTTTAATTTTGTCAAGATTCAAGCGCGGCTCAATAACTCTAAAAGAGCCTATTGGAACGGCGATGGCTTTACGGTGCAAAACAAGCATAACGAGCTGGTTATCAGTCGATCGAGCGCCTTGAAAACCCTTAAACTGGAGGCTTTATTTTTCCTTTCAAAAATCAAAAACGAGGAAAGCAAAGCCTATGTGTTTCGTGAATTTTGGCTGCGGACACTCTATTTCCTGAGCAAGCCCTTCTTGAAAAAGAAAAACATTTGGATCACCTTTGACAAGCTTTACAAAGCCGGTGACAACGGCGAATATATGTATCAGTACGGCTTACAAAACGGCCTGAACATTTATTATATCATCAAGCGGGATGCCCCCGATTTTGAGCGTCTGGTGCGGCAAAATAAAAAGCGGGTGTTGGTATACGGCAGCACGCGGTGCAAGTTGTACAGCCTGCATGCAAAGGTTATTTTAGACACCCATGCCAACGCGATCTCCTACTGCGGGTTTGACGGTGACGAGCGGCGGTTTGTGGCGGGGCTTTTCAACCCGGAGATCATTTGTATTCAGCATGGGCTTTCCATGCAGGAACTGGGGCAGTTCCAAAACCGTTTGTTCGACAATATTCGACTGTACTGCTGCGCCAGTCCTTATGAGATCGAAAACCTGTCAAAGCCGGAATACGATTTTAAGCCCGAGCAGTTGCTGCTTACGGGGCTTGCCCGGTTTGATGGGCTGAAAAACTGCGATCAGAAGATCATTTTGATTACTCCCACATGGCGGCGGAACGTGGTCAACTCCAGCGTGGCGCACTTTAAGAAAAAGCATAATGATAATTTTAAAAACAGCACCTATTTCAAAATTTATAATGGGTTGATCAACAACCAAAAGCTGATTGAATGCGCCAAACACACCGGTTATCGCATTATTTATCTGCTGCACCCGGCCATGAGCAGTCAAATGGAGGACTTTAAGGGTGACGATTACATCGAACTGCTGCAGGCCACCGGCGACATGAATTATGAAAAGATTTTGACCGAATCTTCCTTGATGGTCACCGATTACTCGGGTGTGCAGTATGACTTCGCCTACATGAAAAAGGCATTGATTTATTACCACCCCGACGCCCTGCCGCCCCATTATGACACCGGCATGATGGATTTTGCAACCATGGGTTTCGGTCCTGTCTGCAAAAACGAGGAAACATTAGTAAACGAGCTTTGCTTTTATATGCAAAATGGCTGTCAAATTAAGCCGGAGTACCGCGAGCGGGATGAAAAATTCTTCGCGTTTGACGATCATAATAACTGTGAAAGAATTTTCCGTGCTGTGACACGATATTTAGAAAAGGCATAACAAACCGGGATTATTGGAAAGGAGGGTGCGGTTACGACATTCAAGGTGTTGGATTTTCACTGGGAAAGGGCCAACCTGCATATGAAGGTCAACCAAGAGTTGCAGGAACAGGTATTCCTGATGGACGGAAGCCGCAAGCTTCCTTTGCATATCTTAAAGAATGAGATCATTCTTCCGGTTTATAATACGCCGGAGAGCGAAATGCTCCCTGCCGGGTGCTGGCAGCTGCTGACGGAATATCACGACATCACCCTTTCGGAAGAACTGATCCCCCGTTTAGAGGATCTTTCCAGAAATTTTCTTTATCAAAAAGAGCGGTATGCTTATTTGGTCAATTTCTATATTGATCATGACTTGCATTTGTATATCCAAACGCAATTTATGCGACATAATGCATCGCCCAAACGATTTTTCCGTTTGTCGGACGAAGAGGGATTAAAAAAGAAGGCTAAAATGGCGGTCACCGTGGCAGGTTTATTCGTTTTAAGGCGGTGTTATGGATTTTTCCATCTTTTCTGTTCTTCGCGCAATGTGCTGTTTTTAACAGAAAACAGCAACGCATTGAAAGATAATTTAAAGGCTCTTTATGATCGAATCGACAAAACAAAATATAAGGTCAGAGTATTTGCCAAAGATGTCTTTAGCGATAAACGAAAATCGTCCATGCGACTTATCAAAGAAGTTATATACCTTGCCCTCAGCCATGTGGTGGTGGTGGATAATTACACGCCGCTGCTTACCCAACTGTATTTGGCCAAGGATGTAAAATTAGCGCAGCTTTGGCATGCGGGGCTGGGATTCAAGGCGCTGGGTTATGCGCGGTTTGGCAGATCGGAGTCGCCCCATCCGTATCGCTCCTGCCATCGCCGGTATACCGATGTATTTGTGGATCGTGACGACCTGATTGCGGTTTACAGCGAGGTCTTCGGCTGTGATCCGGCAAACATCAAAGCTTTTGGCATGCCGCGGTTAGACGGATATTTGGAAAAAGAGAACTATCTTGCCGCCGCCGACCGCCTTTACGCCGAGAATCCGGCGCTGAAAAACAGCAGAACCATTCTGTTTGCCCCCACTTTTCGCGGTAGAAATCATCGCGAGGCAACCTATGAGTTTTCGGTTTTGCCGCTGGATAAACTCTATGCCTTTTTACAGCAGAACAACTTTGTGATGATGATCAAAATGCACCCCTTTGTGCAGGAAAGAATTGAAATTCCGCCGGATTACCGCGATCGCATTTTTGATTATCACGATCATGACATCAATGAACTGATCTATGTCAGTGACATCATGATGACCGATTATTCCTCCTGCGCGTATGAGTTCTCGCTGTTTGATCGGCCGCTCATCTTTTTCCGTTACGATAAAACGCTGTACGAATACGAGCGGCAGGTCTACACGCTGGATGTATTTTGCCAACAGCAGTACGAGGCCGTGCACTTCGATGAGGTGTTGGCGATTCTGGAACAGATCAAGAACGACCTGCCCGATGACCGCTTTGCCGGCATTCAGCAAGGAGAGCCGCGCAACGCCTGTAACCGTATTTTAAACGAGCTTTTTGAGGATATATAAATGACTGTTTTGATTGGCTTGTTCAAGGTTTTTTTGAATTTGATCTACCTGATATTGAAGATTTTACCGGCACAAAACAAAGTGGTCATGATCAGCCGACAAAGCGACTGTCCGGGGCTCGATTTTGTGCTGCTTGGGCGGGCGCTTGAGCGGCGGCATCGGGTGGTGATGCTCTGCAAAACGCTGGAAGGCAAGGAGAAGGCGCGGGCAAGCGTGTGCCTGCGGTATGGGCTGCATATTTTCCGGCAGATGTACCATTTGGCAACTTCACGCGTTTGTGTGCTGGATTCCTACTGCCCGGCCGTCAGTCTTTTGCGGCATAAAAAAAGTTTGACGGTCATTCAAATGTGGCATTCCAACGGCACCATGAAGCGGTTCGGTTATTCGGCTATCGGCAAGAAAGAGGGTACGTCGCCCCGCATGGCGAAGGCCATGAACATGCACCGCCATTATGATGTAGTGCTGTGTTCGGGCAGGGCGTACAGCGAGCATTTGTATCAAGGGTTTGATATTTCGCCGGATAAAATCAAAATTTACACCTTGCCGCGCTTTGATCTGCTGCATGACGCGGCCTACGAACAAAAGACACGCGCGGCCGTTTATGCGCGTTACCCCTGCTTACAGGAAAAACCCACGGTGATTTACGCCCCTACTTTTCGGGAGGGTGGGCATGAAGAATTCGCCCGCCATCTGCGGCAGTTGGCCGATGCCTTTGACTTTGAGCGGTACGCGCTGGTCGTCAAGGCGCACCCGCTGTTTGCGGCCGACTGTTCGGATGATCGCGTGATCGTGGATCGTGTCTTTACCACCTTTGATATGCTTTTTGTGGCTGACAAGGTCATCAGCGATTATTCCTGTGTGATCTACGAGGCCGCCGTGCGGGATATTCCCCTGTACTTTTACGCCTACGATTTAGAGGAATATCAAAGCGATCGCGGTCTTGCGCTGGATTACGATACGCTGCCGGGCTTCACCGAGCAGGAGGCGGCCGCGTTGGTGCGGGATCTTGAAAAGCCGTATGATTTGGAATATTTAAGAGCCTTTACGGCACGTTATGTGGAAAACACTGAGGACTGCACCCGCAAGGTGGCCTCGTTGGTAGAAGAGTACATGCCAAAACAGGAGTGTTGACAGTGAAAAAAATCGCCATTATTTTTGCCGGGGGCACCGGCCAACGCATGGGAGCCGAAATCCCCAAGCAGTTTTTAAAGGTCAGCGGCAAAGAGATTATTCTGCACACGCTGGAATTGTTTGAAAATCATAAGTTGGTGGATGAAATCTATGTTGTTTGCATCGAATCATGGATCCCCTACCTGCGGGAACTGATAGGAAAATTCGGGGTGGACAAGGTCATGGACATTGTCCCCGGGGGCAAGACCGGGCAAGATTCCATTTTTATCGGTTTGACGGAGGTCAAAAAGCGGTATGACGACGCCATTGTGTTGATTCATGACGGCGTGCGCCCACTTGTGACCGAGGAAACCATTACCAAATGTATTCGCTCGGCTGAGGAATTCGGCACCGCCATTACCGCGACCCGCTGTTTTGAAACGCCGTTGATCAGTTCTGACGGTCAAACGGTGGGCGATATGCCCGATCGCCGCATGGTTTATACCGCGCAGGCGCCCCAGTGCTTTTCGCTGGATCTGCTGTATCGCCTGCATGTGAAAGAGCGGCAGACCAATCCCGATTACGAAGGAATTGTGGATTCCTGCGGGCTGATGTTCAAGCATGGCGTGTACTGCCATTTGATCGAGGGCAACCGCGGCAACATCAAGGTGACCTCGCCCGAGGATTTCTGCACCCTGATCGGGAACCTGAACGCCAAAGATTACGCCGAGTTTTTAAGCCTTGGCAATGAAACAAAGAAGTGAGAGTAATATGAAATATACCGCTATTGTGGATCAGGACGTACAAAACATTATCGCGGACTGCGGGCAGGAACTGCTGTTGGAAAAATTGCAGAACAAGACCTTCCTTATCACCGGTGCGTCGGGCATGGTGGGGTCGTACTTTGCCTACACGCTGCAAAAGCTCAACCGGCTTACAGGTGCAAATGTACGCATTATCGCCGTAGTGCGCAATCCTGCCAAGTTAGATTCATACATTCAAAGTGACCCGGCCGTCACGGTGGTAAAGGCGGATATCACCCAGCCGCTTTCGATCACGGGGCCGGTGGATTACCTCGTGCATGCCGCTTCGCCCGCAAGCCCTAAAATCATGAGCCGCCAGCCGGTCGAGACCAATTTTGCCAACACCCTTGGCACGGCGAATACCCTGCGGTTGGCACAGGAAAAACAGGCGGCGGGGTATTTGTTTATCTCATCGCGTGAAATTTACGGCCAGCCCATGGAGGGACAGGAGCTGTTTACCGAAGACGGCCCACTTGGTCAGGTTGACCCTCTGGTGCCGCGCAACGGCTACGCCGAGGGTAAAAAAGCGGCCGAAAACATGTGCAGCGGCTTTGCCGCGGAATATGGGCTGAATGCCAAAATCGTTCGACTGGCGCATACCTACGGACCCGGCATGGCGATTGACGACGGCCGCGTACAGGCAGACTTTTTGAACAATGTCATTCACGGGGAGAATATTGTGCTGAAAAGCGATGGTTCCTCGGTACGGACCTATACCTACATTGCCGACGCGATCAGCGCGATGTTTTTGGTATTGCTGCGCTCGACCGGATTGGTGTATAATATTGCTGACGAGGCTTCCAAAACCAGCATTAAAGAACTGGCCGAGACCTTGGTGGGATTGGAACCGGAGAAGGGTCTGCAATTGGTTTTTGAAATTCCCAAGACCGTCAATGCCGGCACAGCCGCGTTTACGCACGGTATTTTATCGACCGAAAAAATTCGTACAGAGCTTGGCTGGCAGCCGCGTTACGCCATTGAGGAAGGGTTTCGCCGCACCCTGTTACACTTAAAAGAGGAATGTGGGATCGACCCCGCCTGAAAAGAGGAAAACCATGAAACGATTCTTTCTAAATATTAAAAAATACTTTAAATACGCGGTGCGCAGTGCCAAAGCGGAACTGAAAAGCGAAGTGGCCGATTCCTATTTAAACTGGCTGTGGTGGGTCATTGAGCCATTTTGCTTTATGCTGATTTATACCTTTGTGTTCGGCGTTATTTTCCAAAACAAAACGCCTTATTTTGCTTCCTTCATTTTTGTGGGCTTGACCGTGTGGGAGTTTTTCAACCGCATGGTATCGGGCAGCGTGAAGCTGATTATCCGCAATCGCGACCTGGTCACGAAGGTTTATATTCCAAAATATATTTTGCTGTTGTCCAAGTCCTTTACCTATTTGTTCAAATCCGGTATTTCCTTTTTGATCGCCTTTGCACTGATGCTCTATCAGCATGTACCCTTTAGGCCGCATATTTTGCTGTTGTTCCCTATTTTTATGGTACTGTATGTTATCTCTTTTGGTATCGGCCTGATTTTAATGAACTTCGGCGTAACGGTCAACGATCTTAGCAACTTGACCAACATTGCGCTCCGCATGATCTTTTATCTGTCAGGCGTCTTTTATGACATCAACCAGCGGTTAGACGGCAATCTGGCGCATATGCTGTTGCGCTTTAACCCCGTGGCCTTTATTATGAACGAACTGCGTAAGGTCATGCTGTATGGCACTCTTCCAAGCTGGAAGGGACTTGGCATTTGGCTTGCCATAGGGATTTTGCTGTGCGCACTCGGCGTGCATATGATCCACAAAAACGAAAACAGTTATGCGAAGGTGATCTAATGAAAAAACCGGCAATTACGGTCAACGATCTGTATGTCAGTTATCGGGGTCTGAAAAAAACCTCCATCCGTGCATCATGGACCAAATGGAAAAATAAAATCGAGGTTTTTGAAGCCTTGAAAGGCGTCAGTTTCGAAATAGAAGAAGGCAAAATTTTAGGTATTATCGGAAAAAACGGCAGCGGAAAATCCACCATGCTGCGGGCTATTGCCGGTATCTTTTCGCCCGATAAGGGGTCGATCGACCTGCACGGACATTCCATTTCGCTGTTGTCTATCGGGGTGGGGTTCAACAAAAAGCTGACCGGGCGCGAGAATATCTTTTTGTCGGGCATGCTGTTGGATTTCACCGAAGAACAGATCAAGCAAAAAGAGCAGGAAATTGTGGATTTTGCCGATATCGGTGATTTTATTGATAAACCGGTCAAGACCTATTCCTCGGGGATGTATTCAAAACTGGCTTTTGCCATCACCGCCATTTTGGAAACCGATATTATTCTGATCGACGAGGTGCTTTCGGTCGGTGACGCACGGTTTAAGGAAAAAAGCTATAACAAAATGAAGGAACTGATCTCGGATGAAAGGCGCACGGTGATTATTGTGTCGCACAGTCTGGGAAATATCACCGAATTATGCAATGAGGTTTTGTGGCTTAATGACGGACAGGTGGTTGAGATCGGTGAACCAAACGAAGTGGTGGAACGATACCGCGCGTTCATGAATCAGAAGCAAGCCTGAAAAAATAAGTTTATTGACAAAATGACCCCGCCCCTTTAGAAGGAGCGGGGTTTTGCACAGAAACCTGACCGGAGCGGAAGGTTTGATAACCGGATGAAATCTTTTTAAATTATGAATCCTGCGCGTCCGCCGCTGACAGGTCGTTTTCCAAATTGGCCTTGGCTAAATCGGATTCCATGGCGGAATATACCTGCCCGGGAGAAGGATGCTCGGTTTGAAACACTTCTAAATCGGCTCCTTCGGTTTCGATTGCCGGGGGCTCGGCTTTGGCTTTGCTCTGTGTAGATTTTCCGTCAATTTCAGGGACGGGGTCAACCTCGTTCCGGTGCTTTGTGTGGGAAACCTCGGGGCGTTTCATGCCTTGTTTTGCCATTGTTGTCACCTCACTAACATTGTGTGCTGAAAACGGCAAAATATACGCCGCACGCCCTGCGGGAAACAAGGCGGCGGCATTGTTCGAACCAAAACGGAGTAAAATTTTTGTTCCAAAGTGACTGTTTACAGCCATTCCATGATCTCGCCCGCGTCTTTCAGCACCACATCGGGTTGATCGGGCGAGGCGGCAAGAATGTCCGGCGTGGTTTCGCCGCTCATGACCAGCACCGAAAGCGCACCGGCGGCCAGACCGCTTTTGATATCGGTATAAATCCGGTCGCCCACCACGGCGGTTTGTTCGGGGGTGACGCCGCATTTTTGCATGGCAAGCCGGATCATTAAAGGCGACGGTTTGCCGATCACAAAGGGGCGTTTGCCGGACACGTTGAACAGCATGTCACACACACTGCCGCAGTCGGGTACGCTGCCGAATTCGGTAGGGCAGACGTAATCGGGGTTGGTGGCAATGTAGGGCAGGTCTTTGGTGCAAAGAAGACGGCTCACATCTTCCAATTTTCGAAAGGTCAGTTCGGTATCAAAGCCCATCACAATGCATTCGGTTTGCTCGGGGTCGTCGGTCAAGGCAAAGCCTTCGGCCGCCAGTTCTTCTTTTAAAGAGGCGGTGCCGCAAACATACAGGCGTTTACCCGGAAAATGTTGCTTTAAATAAACCGCGGTGGCCTGTGAAGAGGTTAAAAAATCCTGTGTGACGGCGGCAATCCCCAAGCGCGCCCACTTTTCCACATAGGCTCGCACGCTTTTGGAGGAATTGTTGGTGATGAACAAATACTCCCTGCCGCTTTGGCGAATGCGGCGCAGCAGGTTGGCGGTGAACGGGTAAAGCCTCTCCCCAAGGTAGAGGGTGCCGTCCATATCAAATAAAAACAGTTTGATATTGTTCAGGCGGGTCTCATCCATGGCGCTCGATCACTCCACATTTTTGGTGGCGATGATATCGGTACCCGCCACATCGGCCAGCAGAACATCGCCTATTTTGATCGGTGCCTCGGCGGATGCGGCGCGAATTTGCCGCATCACATCAAAAATATCCGCCTTGGCAACGGGGTCTTTGGTTTTCACGCTGACCATGCCGTCACGGTTGGCAAGCTTAATGGTCGAGGTCACGGTGCGCACCGGGTGGGTGCATTCAAGGGTGGCGTATTGCTTGCCCTTGGGGCAGGTGTTGCCGGTCACGGTCATATCGTCGGTATTGACGGTCAACGAACAGCCGCGCGGGCAAATAATGCAGGTCATCTGTTTCATCATGCCAGTTCCTCCAACTCCACGGTCAGGGCGTCGGTCGCCTGTGATAAGGCCGCGTTTTTGATTGTCAACTTTTCCATTTCACCTGGGGCAGCCTTTAAGCGCACGGCGGTTGCCAGCACGGTGTCCCCCGAACGCACGGTGAAACGTACCTTACCAAAAGGCTGTGTGACCCGTAAAAACAGGTCGAGATCCTTCGATGTGTCTTGACTGACGCGCTGGGGCAGAACATACCGCACACCAAACCCGGCTTTGGTAGGCAGATTGGCCGCGGTCTGCGATTGCTGAAGAACAAAATCCGCCGCGCCGATGCCCGCGATCTCGGCTTCGTCCGAAACGTAATCCACCAAATCATGTACCTGTAAAACATTGCCGCAAGCGAAAATGCCCGGTACGGCGGTTTGACGATGCTCGTCTACCACCGCGCCGTTGGTAACGCTGTCAATCGGGATGCCCGCGCCGCGGGTCAGCTCGTTTTCGGGAATCAGCCCCACCGATAACAGCAGGGTATCACAAGGGATATATTGCTTGGTTTCTTCTATGACACGGCGGTTTTCATCGACTTTGGCAATGGTCACGCCCTCTACGCGTTCACGGCCATGGATTTCAGCCACGGTGGTGGAAAGATAAAGCGGAATGCCGTAATCCTCTAAGCATTGCACAATGTTGCGGGTCAAGCCACCGGAATAGGGCATGATCTCGCACACGGCCTCGACCTTGGCGCCCTCGAGCGACAGGCGGCGTGCCATAATCAGCCCGATATCGCCCGAACCTAAAATAACTGCCCGTTTGCCGACCGCAAAGCCCTCGCAGTTCATGAGCTTTTGCGCGGTGCCGGCGCTGTATACTCCTGCCGGGCGGGTACCGCTGATGTTAAGTGCTCCGCGGCTGCGTTCACGACAGCCCATGGCCAACACCACGGCTTTGGCTTTGAATTTCAAAACGCCGCTTGCGTTTTGCGCGGTGACGATTTTCTCTTTCGAAACGGCGGTCACCATTGTCTCATAAAACACGGTGATGCCGCGATTTATTACCTGTTCTTCGTAAACGGCGGCATATTCGGGACCGGTGAGCTCCCGTCCCAATTTGTGCAGGCCGAATCCGTTATGGATACATTGCTTCAAAATACCGCCAAGTGCTTCTTCACGGTCTAAAACGGCGATATTGGTTACGCCGCGGTCATAAGCCGCCACGGCCGCCGCCATTCCGGCAGGACCGCCGCCGACTACCACAATATCAAATTCCGGCATGGGTTATTCCTCCTCGGTCAGCATGCGGGAAGCCCCGCCTTTTTTGGTGATCTTTTGCATGGGCAGACCGGTTTCCCGCGCGATCAGGCGCATGACATACGGGGCGCAAAATCCGCCTTGACAACGCCCCATGCCCGAACGGGTGCGGCGTTTAACGCCATCGACATCAAGCGCCGGGGGATTGCGGTGCAGGGCATCGACGATCTCGCCCTCGCTGACCGTTTCGCACCGGCAAATGATTCTGCCGTATGCCGGGTTCGCTTTGATGTAGCCGTCCCGCTCCCGATCATTCATATGGCGAAAAGCGTGTACATCCTCGCGAATCGGGTTGAAATCGGGATTTTCGGTCAGGATCAGCCCTTGCTCTTTTAAAATATTCACCACATAGCGCGCAATGGCGACACAGCTGGAAAGTCCCGGCGAATCAATGGCCGCTGCATGCACCAGTCCCGGTATCTTTTCAGATGCCCGAAGGATGAAATCTCCACCCTTTTCGGAGGCGCGTACCCCCGCGAAGGAGGTAATGACATTACGTGTGTTCACACTCGGCACACTTTTGCGCGCCAGGGTGGCAACCGTTTCAAGCCCCGGGGCGGTGGTGGCGGTGTCAGCCGGGTCGTCCACCGGCACCGCGGTGGGACCTAACAGCAGATTGCCGTCGGCCGTGGGGGTGACCAACACCCCTTTGCCGTTTTTGGTCGGAACCTGAAAAATGGTATGGGAAACGGCGGCGCCTTCGGCTTTATCCAGTAGTAAATATTCCCCGGCGCGAGGCAAAATGGTGAAAAAGCCGTCGCCCGCCATTTCGGCAATGCGGTCGGCAAACCCACCTGCACAGTTGACGAAATACCGGCCGGTCACCTGTCTGCCGTCTGCGGCGGTGACGGTAAAACGATCCGTTTTTTCAATCGCGGTGACGGCAAAATTGCGCAGCAGGGTCGCGCCGTTATCCATGGCGTTTCCAATGGCCGCGATAGCCAATTCATAGGGACTCACAATCCCGGCGGAGGGAGCCAGCAATGCACCCGTGACCTCGCTTGATAAATTGGGCTCCAGCGCACGAGCCTCGTCGCCGGATAACAGCCGCAGATCCGGCACGCCGTTTTTCTGCCCGCGCTCCAACAGCAAGGCAAGGGTCTTTTCCTCCTCTTTGCCGAAAGCCAACACCAGGGAGCCGTTGTTTTTGTGCGGCACATGCAGTTCTCGCAAGGTCTCATACAGCATCGGCACGCCCTTGGCGTTCAGCTTGGCTTTCAGGGTGCCCGGCTCCGGGTCAAACCCGCCGTGGATAATCCCGCTGTTGGCCTTGGAGGCGCCCATGGCTACGTCGTTTTCCTTTTCCAACACGCAGACCGAAAGGCGGTAACGTGTCAGTTCTCTGGCTAATAGACCGCCGGTTACGCCTGCTCCGGCAATCAGTACATCATAATGGTTTATCTGGTTCATTGGTTCTATTCCTCTACAGCAAAGACAACATTCTCCAACTCACAAAGGGCGGCAATGTCATAATCAATATGTTTTTCTAAAATTAAATTCACACCCGCGTGGCCGTCGCGCCCGGTTTTGGGGGCGAAAATTTGGGTGGTGAAAGAGGACGGAATCGTCTGCTCTAATGTTTTCAGAACTTGATTCAGTCGATACAGATCATCAATTTCAAGATAGATCACTTCGGCGCTTTTTTTGCGGCGCTCAAACTTGGCAAACAGAATAATGGTGACCAAAAACAGCACGGTGACCACCAGTGCGCCGGCATAATAGCCATAGCCCAGCGCCACCCCAATGGTGCCGGTCGCCCACACGCCCGCGGCGGTGGTAAGACCCATGATCACATTGTTGCTTTTTAAAATAATCATGCCCGCGCCCAAAAAGCCGATACCCGACACCACTTGCGCCGGGATACGAAACACATCGCCCTCATGACCTAAAAAATCGGCCACAAACATGCTGGTCATACTGGTCATGCAAGCGCCCAAGCACACCAAAATATGGGTGCGCATTCCGGCCGCGCGACCGTGCCGCGCCCGCTCGCTGCCGATCAGACCGCCGATCAGTACCGAGGCTAATGCGCGTAAGACGGTTTGAATCAGCAAGTCGTGATAAGTAACCATATGCATCATAGTTTCCCCATTTCTATAATAATTTATAACGACCAAAGCTCACTTTTTCCGGTCGAAACCGCCAACGCTCCCTGTCCCAGTGCGGCGGTGACTTCGGCCTTAGTTTCAATCAAGCCCCCTGCAATCACCGGCACGCCCGTTCCAACAAAGCGTGCCACAACTTTTGGAATGACCCCCGGCATGATTTCGGCAAGATCGGGGTGACAGGTCTCCATGGTGTCCCGAATAGAATCAAGCCCCTTGGAATCCAACGCAAAAAAGCGCTGTACCGTGCATAGCCCCAGTTCTTTTGCCGCTTTGATCAGGTGCGAGCGGGTGCTGATAATGCCGTCCGCTCCGAGCTGTGCCAGCCATGCAAGCCCTGTTTTGTCTTTTCCGATACCTTCGGCCAAATCGATATGTACAAACACCAGTTTATCTTGCTGTTTGGCGGCGGTCAACGCCTCTTTTGCTGTCAGCAGATCCAGATTCAGGTGAAACAACACCTCCGCTTCGGATGTCAAAGCGGTTTTCCAGTTTCGCCGATCGGTTGCGGCAATGACCGGCGCCCGCTCCAGCGCGTCGGTCACACGATATAACGACATGGCATCCACCTCCCCTAAAAAAAGAAAAAGATGCAAAGCGTGCACAACCTTGCATCTCTAAACTCTGTATGTTAGTATAATCCTTTTTTAACCGTTTGTCAAGCATACATCCGCAAAAAAACGGAAAATGCAGACTAATCGGCAAAAAGCGCGGTGGAAAGGTAACGGTCGCCGGTGTCGGGCAACAGCACCACAATGGTTTTGCCCTCATTCTCGGGGCGCTCGGCCAGCTTAATGGCGGCATGCAGCGCCGCACCTGAGGAAATGCCGACCAGCACGCCCTCGCTCTTGCCGATCTCGGCGCCGGTGGCGAAAGCATCTTCATTTTCAACCGGAATGATTTCGTCGTAAACCTTGGTGTCCAGCACCTCGGGCACAAAGCCCGCGCCGATACCCTGAATTTTATGTGCGCCCGGCGCATTGCCCGAAAGTACCGCCGAGGAGGCCGGTTCAACCGCTACGATTTTAACCTCCGGCTTTTTGGATTTCAGGTATTTTCCAACGCCGGTCACAGTGCCGCCGGTACCAACGCCTGCAACGAAAATGTCAACCTCGCCGTCGGTATCGTTGTAAATTTCGGGGCCGGTGGTCTCAAAATGGATCTTCGGGTTAGCCGGATTGACAAACTGACCGGGGATAAAGCTGTCCGGAATTTCCTGGTGCAGCTCTTCCGCTTTGGCGATGGCGCCCTTCATACCTTTGCTGCCTTCGGTCAAAACCAGTTCCGCGCCGTAGGCCTTCATCAACTGACGGCGTTCGACCGACATGGTCTCGGGCATGACAATGATAATGCGATAGCCCCTTGCGGCCGCAACCGATGCCAACCCAATGCCGGTATTGCCGGAGGTCGGCTCAATAATAACCGAACCGGGTTTCAGCTTGCCGGTTTGCTCGGCATCGTCCAGCATGGCTTTGGCGATACGGTCCTTGACCGAGCCCGCCGGGTTGAAATATTCCAACTTGGCAAGGATTTTCGCCTTTAAGTTGTGTTTTTCTTCAATATGCGTGAGACGTAACAGGGGTGTGCCGCCAATCAATTGATCGGCTGAAGTATAAACGTTTGACATTGAAAAGACTCCTTTAAAATTATTAACCTACCAAACTGATATGTTGATAGGATTATACCATGTTTTCCCACTCTTGTCAAGCAAAAAATCAGAAAATAACAAAAAATTTTTGCTTTTGGCGTTATCGTATAAAATTTACACTTTAAAAACGAAAAAAGATATGGAATTTTTTTTGGAAAAGGTCTTTTTGTGTCGAAGATTTTGTGGTATTATGATAATGTAAATTGAATACGGAGGGCTTTCTATGGCAAACGTTGACTTTAAACACACCCCTTATGGCGATCTGGCGCTCATCAGCATGCGCGGCTGTGAAGACATCGCCTCCAAGGTAGACTACTACCTCAAACAGTGGCGCGATATTCCGGAGGATGAATCCTTTGTGATCACCGCCAACTGCCCCCGTTTTGGCACAGGCGAGGCCAAGGCCGTGCTGAAACATACCGCCCGCGGGTTAGATGTATACATTATATGTGACTGCTTTAACTACAGTGTCACTTATAAAATGTACGGGCAAACCGTTCCCATGAGCCCTGATGATCATTTTCAAGACCTCAAGCGCGTCATCGCGGCGCTTGGCGGCAAGGCCAGAAGAATCACCGTAATCATGCCCATGCTGTATGAGGGCAGACAGCATCGCCGTACCGCCCGGGAATCCATGGACTGCGCCATGGCGCTTCAGGAACTGACGGCCATGGGGGTCAAAAATATCATTACCTTTGACGCACATGACCCTCGCGTGAACAACGCCATTCCGTTGGAAGGATTCGATAACGTACAGGCCTCTTATCAAATGATCAAAGCCCTCTTGCGTACCGTGCCGGACATTAAGCTGGATCGTGACCACACCATGATCGTTTCACCCGACGAGGGCGGCATGGGGCGCTGCATCTATTATTCCTCCGTGTTAGGACTGGAGCTCGGCATGTTCTATAAACGCCGCAACTATTCGGTCGTTGTTAACGGAAAAAACCCTATTGAGGCGCATGAATTTTTGGGCAACGATATTACGGGAAAAGACCTTATCTTGGTAGATGACATGATCTCCTCCGGCGAATCTATGCTGGATATCGCCGAAAAGCTGAAAGAGCAGGGCGCGGGCAGAATCTTTATTTTCTCCACTTTCGGCCTGTTTGTGGAGGGGCTTGAAAAGTTCGACCAGTATTATTGGGCAGGCAAGATCGATAAGATCTTTACCACCAACCTCATCTATCAATCCCCCGAATTGCTTTCGCGTGAATGGTATTGCAGCGTAAACATGTCTAAGTATATCGCCCTGCTGGTGGAAACCTTAAATTATGATAATTCTATCAGCAGTCTGTTAGACCCGGTCGATCGCATCAAAAACGCCGTGGCCCGGTATGAGCAGGAAAAAAACAATTAACCATATCCGCACCCGCCGACCATCCACGGCGGGTCGCGTTTTATATT
>CAJOQU010000181.1 GCA_905236975.1 uncultured Clostridia bacterium | reverse complement strand
TGTTAGTATTTTTTTATGAAAAGGAACCTTGTATCCTGTACAGAAACGCGCCGCGGCTTGCACCGTATGGCGTTATATGCCGGGTTAAAAGCGCAAAACGCCTAAATGCTCCAACAAAATTTTTAATCCCATCAAAATCAGGATCACACCGCCCGCAATTTCGGCGCGGCTTTTGTATTTCAGGCCAAACACATGCCCGATGCGCAGACCCGCCGCCGAAAGCACAAAGGTGGTCACACCGATAAACAGCACGGCGGCGGTAAGATTGACGTTTGGCAACAGGGCAAAGGTCACACCGACGGCTAAAGCGTCAATGCTGGTGGCAACGGCAAGGGGCAGCATGGTTCGAAAGGAAAAGGAGTCGTTTGCGCTTTCCTCCTCTTTGGAAAGCCCGTTCCGAATCATGCCGCCGCCGATCAAGCCCAGCAAAATAAAGGCGATCCAATGATCCACCGCGGTGATATAGGCCTCAAAAGCAGAGCCAAGCAGATAGCCTAAAGAGGGCATCAATGCCTGAAATCCGCCGAACCAAAGCCCGATGCAAAGATAGTGCCGTGCGGACGGATCTTTGGTGCATAAACCTTTGCAAATGGCCACGGCGAAGGCGTCCATGGAAAGACCTACCGCTAAAATAAACAGTTCCGCAAGCCCCATGCCCGATCACTCCACCAAAACGTAAAGCAGAATACAAAAATATTGCAGTACGCTGCCGATTACCACAAAAATATGGAAGACCGAATGCATATAACGGTGTACCCGCCTGCCGGCGATTCCGTAAAGAATCGCACCGATGGTATAAGCCACGCCGCCTGCCAACAGCCACAAAAACCCGGTGGTGCCAATGGCGATCACCGCCCGCCTGCCGGTCAGAACAATGCACCAGCCAAGCGCAAGGTAGCAAATACCGGAAAATACATTATATTTTTTCAAATCAATGGCATTCAGGACGATACCTAAGATCGAAACGCCCAAAACGACGCCGAAAACGATCCACCCCAAGGGTATGCTGTACCGCCGCAGTGAGCAGAGCGCAATGGGGGTGTAGGTGCCGGCAATCAAAAGAAACACGGTACAGTGATCGATGACCTGCATCACTTTTTTAGCCGTGACCGGTATCAGCCCGTGATAGACGCTTGACATGGTGTACAGCAAAATCATGGAAAAGCCGTAAATAAATGCGCTGACCACCTGGTATGCGTCATGGTTCAAAAACGCTTTGACCACACAGGTCACCAGCGCCACCACTCCGAATGCGCCGCCGATGATGTGCGACACCATATTGAAAATCTCTTCGCCGCGGGTGTAATCGGGCAACATGCGGTCGGGCAATTTGGTTCTTTTTGTTCGCGCCATAGGAAACTCTCTCCAACAGGAGGCTTACACCCCATGCGGACAAACCGATTTTAAAAGGCAACCCTTTTTGCTTTGCGCACGGATGTAAACCCAAAATAAGTAATTTTATTTTACTACAAATTACCCGAAAAGGAAAGAGCCAAATTGTAAATTTTTTCTTCGCGCTTTGTTTTGTCAAACGAATTTCGCTGTGGATGTCTGCAACGATGAAAAGCTTTACATAATTTTTTTATTCATTTTACGGTGAATAAAAAATTATTCCACTTATCCACATGCTTTTCCACCGAAAAAGGCGCGAAAAGCCCGATTTTTCGTTTTTTGACCCTTAAAAATGTGGATATGTCGGTGGATAAAGTGGAAAACTTTTAAGGTTGTCCAAGTTTACATAATCAAAAAATCGACCGATTTTCGCATAAAAAAATTGTCGAATTTCGGTTTACATAAGAATATAAAGTAGTGCAAAAAGCAATTTTTTATCCGCCTTTTCGCTGACCAAAATCAACAGCAGACCCAGAATCAGGGAAAGATCCCCTTCCTTAGATAGATGATCTAAAAATGGAATGTCCAGTCCGCTTAAAAAAGAAGACGGCGCAACATGCGTCGGGTCCTGATTACGCAAAGGTTCCGCGCTTGGGTGGAGCGGGGGTTGACCCGGTTCGGCGGGTCGCCGGTCGCCTTGCAGACCCGGTTTTGTTGGCGCGGCGGGCCGCGATGGGGGTGTTTGCCGGTTTGGAACCCGAACAAAGGACGGCATAGGCGGCATAGCGGAGGCGTTGTCGGCGCGGGCGCTCATTTCGCGCATGTGTGCGACCGCATCCGTCTGCTGCTGCAAAAAATCGTTTTCATTCATAGCTGGTCTCCATTCTGCCGCTAAAGCATCAGCATAAATAGGTCATGAAATCTCCCATTGCGGCGGATGGAGATCCATTCGGCATGTTTTGCGGCTGCCGCCCTATCATAAGAATGGCATCGTTTTTTATGTGATTCAGAATCAGCCTGCTACCAGTGCAGCAGGCCGCTGTCTTTGAGCAATGGAAGCAGGTCGATCAGCTTAAGTATTTTGATGGCGTTGTCGGCACGTTCGCGTCGTTTTTCGCTTAAATGCGGGCGGAGCGCCATAATCAACCGTACCCGTTCGTCGTCGGTGTTTTTCAGGCGGGAAAGCAAGGCCGTCACCGAACCGATATCCACCTCGCCAAGCAGGCCGGTAAGGGCGTCCGCCGCGGGGGCGGACGCGGACTCGGATTTCGGCGCGGTATCGGTCGTGGATGCGGCCGGCTCTTGGCCGTTTGCAAACAAAGTTTCCGCCATTTGGCGCACCCGTTCCATGCTTTGCGGGTCGTTTAATATTTCGGACAGCTTTGAGCTGACGTCATCCATGGTTTTCCACCCCTTCGGCGCGGGACGATCGACCTACCCCAAAAAGTTCTTTAAAACAGCCTTGGCCTCATCGCTTTGTAAAAGCATCTGCAAAGCGTGTTTGTCAGACAAGGCGGCGCTGATTCGTTGCTGTGCTTCCGGTGACAAAGTGCCCAGCAGCGCCGAAAAATCGTTGCTGCCGACCGCGCCCGCTATGGTCTCGCGCTTGATTTTGCCGCTGCCCTGAACTTGTATCAGTTTG
>CAJOQU010000180.1 GCA_905236975.1 uncultured Clostridia bacterium | reverse complement strand
TACGAAAACGCCCTTCGGGTCGAATTTTTCGGGGATGAAATCGACCGCATCTGCGAGATCAACACCGTCACGGGCGAGGTGAAAGCCGTGCTGTCTCACGCGGCGATTTATCCGGCGTCGCACTATATTGTTTCGCATGATAAAATGGAGGATGCGCTCCGTGAAATTGAACAGGAAATGGAAGACCGCGTCAAATTTTTCACCGATAACGGTCAATTGATTGAGGCACAGCGCATTCGACAACGCACCGAGTACGATATGGAAATGCTGCGGGAAATCGGCACCTGCAAAGGGGTGGAAAACTATTCCCGCGTGCTTTCCCGCCGCAAGCCGGGCAGTGTGCCCTATACCTTGCTTGATTATTTTCCAGACGATTACCTGTTGTTTGTGGATGAGTCTCACGTCACCCTGCCGCAGGTGCGGGGTATGTACGGAGGCGACCGCGCCCGCAAGGAAAACTTGGTGCGGTACGGCTTTCGGCTGCCCTCCGCCTTTGATAACCGCCCCTTAAATTTCGAGGAGTTTTACCGCCATGTGGGGCAGGCGATCTTTGTTTCGGCAACGCCCGGCGACTTTGAAAAAGAGCATGCGTCACAGATCGTCGAACAGGTCATTCGCCCCACGGGGCTGTTGGATCCGCACATTTCGGTGCGCCCCACCGACGGGCAGATCGATGATCTGGTGTCGGAAATCAACCTGCGTGTCGAGCGTGGGGAGCGGGTGCTGATTACCACCCTGACCAAAAAAATGGCCGAAGACCTGACCGATTATTTGACCGACCTTTCCATTCAAGTGCGATACATGCATTACGATATCGATACCATGGAACGCATGGAGATCATTCGTGATCTTCGCCTGGGTGAGTTTGACGTGCTGGTGGGCATCAACCTGCTGCGCGAGGGACTGGATATCCCCGAGGTGTCGCTGGTCGCGATTTTGGACGCCGATAAAGAAGGCTTTCTGCGCAGTGAAACTTCATTGGTGCAAACGGTCGGCCGTGCCGCCCGCAACGCGGCGGGTGAGGTCATTATGTATGCCGATACCGTCACGCCGTCGATGGAACGCGCCATTACCGAGACCGAGCGGCGCCGTGCCATTCAAAGCCGCTATAATGAGGAACACGGTATTGTGCCGAAAACGGTTATAAAAGATGTGCGCGATTTGATTGAGATCGGCGTGAAGGTGAAGGACGAAAAACCGGTCTCCCGCATGTCAAGGATGGAGCGCGAGGCCGAAATCAAACGCCTGACAAACGAAATGAAACAGGCGGCTAAAATTTTGGAATTTGAACACGCGGCTTACCTGCGTGATAAGATCAACAAATTACGAGGAGGAAAATAGTTTATGCAATTTTCAGAACAAAACAAGCGCAAGGCGGTCACCTTCAGTTATGACGATGGCGTCACACAAGATATTCGTTTGATCGAGCTGTTGAACAAGTACGGTTTAAAGGCCACCTTTAATCTCAATTCCGAGCTGCTCGGCAAAAGCGGCATGCTGACGCGCGCCGATCGGCGTGTCTCACACTATAAAATCACACCGGAGGATGTGCCTGTGGTTTACGCCGGGCACGAGGTGGCGGCACATACCCTGACCCACCCCATGTTGCCGGATCTGCCCGATGACGAGGTGATCCGTCAGGTTGAGCGCGACAGGTTGAATCTTTCGGAGCTGGTTGGGTATGAGGTTGTGGGAATGGCTTACCCCGGCGGAGGCGTGAATTATGACGACCGCGTGGTAAAGCTGATCCGGCAGCAAACCGGTGTGCGCTATGCCCGCACGACCGTGCTGACCGATTGCTTCGACCGGCAGCAGGATTTATATCAATTTTTACCGAACGCGTATCACATTATGGATTTTGATAGACTGATGGAAATGGGGCGGCAATTTTTGGAGCTGCAGCCTGCTCACGCGCAGATTTTTTACATCTGGGGTCACAGTTATGAAATGGATTTTATGCCTGGCGGTTGGGAACATTTGGAGGCGTTTTTTAAGCTGATTGCCGGGCATGACGATATTTTTTACGGCACCAACGCCGAGGTGCTGTTATCATAGTCAAAAGCAAATAATTAAAATAATTTTATTTTTCGACGGCGTTTTAGCTTTTTCGACACTTGACAAAAACAAGATGTCGGGTATAATAAAATCGTAGACTTTTTTGCGGTGAGATTTTCCGGAGAATGAAGAATGCGATATTATTTACTTAATATAATATGGATTGCGGCTGCGGTGTTGGTTTTTGCATTTGTGGTAAGAACGGCTGTTTTTATGCCGGAGTTTATTCGATTGAATAAATATTTAAAATCCGAAATCCAACGGGCTGAAAATTCCGCTGAACGCCGCCACTGGAAGCGGACAAGAAGAAAATTGTTTTTTTGCTTTATTCCCTTTGTTGATGTCAACAATGTAGAAGGCTTTCACGGGCGGAAACGATAGGAGTCGAACAAATATCCGGCGAATTTTTCGTCGGATTATTTTTTTAGCGGGGAAGGGAATCATGGGCATCAGATGTTTTTTCTGTTTACAAAAACCGTTTTTTGCGGTAAAATAATATTGAGAAAGCGGGTTTGAACCCCCGCGGAAAACCGAATAACAAAATTGCAAGGAAGAATCGTGAACCATGGCAAATGATAAAATCGTGATCAAAGGCGCGGCCGAGCATAACCTGAAAAATGTGAATCTTACCCTCCCGCGGGATAAACTGATCGTCTTTACCGGGCTTTCGGGCAGCGGCAAATCCTCCTTAGCGTTTGATACCATCTATGCCGAAGGCCAGCGCCGGTATGTGGAATCCCTTTCCTCCTATGCGCGGCAGTTTTTGGGGCAGATGGAAAAACCGAATGTTGACAGCATTGAGGGGCTTTCCCCCGCAATTTCCATCGATCAAAAGACCACCTCAAAAAACCCGCGTTCCACCGTGGGCACCGTGACCGAAATTTATGATTATCTGCGCCTTTTGTATGCACGGGTAGGCGTGCCGCATTGCCCCGTCTGCGGCAAGGAAATCAGCCAGCAAACCACCGATCAAATTGTCGACGCCGTTCTGCTTCTGCCCGCGGGCAGTAAAATCCAAATTTTGGCGCCGGTTGTGAGAGGGCGCAAGGGCGAACACGCCAAAGAACTGGAAAACGCCCGCAAGCAGGGCTATGTGCGGGTGCGGATCGACGGTGATCTGTACGATCTGTCAGAAGAAATCAAGCTGGAAAAAAATAAAAAGCATATGATCGAGGTGGTGGTCGACCGCCTGGTCGTGAAGGAGGAGATCCGTTCCCGTTTGACCGATAGCATCGAGACCGCCGCCAATCTTTCGGGCGGCTTGATCGCGGTGGATGTGATCGGCGGGGAAGAAATGCAGTTTTCACAAAGCTTTGCCTGCGATGAGCATGGTATCAGCATTCCGGAGCTGACCCCCACCATGTTCTCCTTCAACAGCCCCTTTGGCGCTTGCCCCACCTGCACGGGGTTGGGGATTTTCATGAAGGTGAATCCCAAACTTGTGATCAACGATGAAAGCAAATCGTTGTTAGACGGCGCTATCCGTGCCTCGGGCTGGGGGGTCAATTCGTGGTTCTACCCGGATTCCGGCACCATTGCCACCATGTATTACAACGGTCTTGCCGATCACTTTGGGTTTGATATCAACACGCCTTTCTGCGACCTTCCCGAAGAAGCGCGCCACGCGGTGCTGTACGGTACGGGTGACGTGAAATTAAAGCTGAAAAAAAGCAGTACCTTCGGCGGCGGAACCTATGAAGCGCCCTTTGAAGGGGTCATTCACAATTTGGAGCGCCGTTACCGCGAGACTACCAGTGATTATGCCCGCGCCGAAATCGAAAGCTACATGACCGAGCACGACTGCCCGGACTGCCACGGCGCACGCTTAAAGCCGGAATATTTGGCGGTCACGGTATGCGGCAAAAATATTAAAGAGTTTTGCGATCTGTCCATTCATGCCGAGATCGAATTTTTGGACAGCCTTTCCTTTGGTCCGCGTGACAGCATGATCGCCGCCCCCATTTTAAAGGAGATCCGCGAGCGGTTGACCTTCCTTGAAAGCGTGGGATTGGAATATCTGAACCTGTCGCGCTCGTCGGGCACCCTGTCGGGCGGCGAAGCGCAGCGTATTCGATTGGCTACGCAGATCGGCTCTTCTTTGATGGGTGTTCTTTATATTTTGGACGAGCCCAGTATCGGCCTGCACCAGCGGGATAACGACCGCCTGATCGCCACCTTGAAACGTCTGCGCGACCTTGGCAATACCGTGATCGTGGTAGAGCATGATGAAGACACCATGCGCGCCGCCGACCATATTGTGGATGTAGGGCCGGGAGCGGGCGTTCACGGCGGAAATATTGTCTTTTCGGGTGATTTAAAGGCGTTAGAGGAGTGCCGGGAGTCTATTACCTCCGACTACCTGACCGGCCGCAGGAAAATTCCCGTTCCCACAGAACGCCGCAAAGGAAACGGCGCGTTTTTAGAGGTAAAGGGCGCGGCCGAGAATAATCTGAAAAAAATCAATGTCAAAATTCCGCTGGGCACCTTTGTTTGTGTGACCGGCGTTTCGGGCAGCGGCAAATCCTCCTTTGTGAACGATATCGTTTATAAGGTGCTGGCCAATCAGTTGAACCACGCCAAGACCATTCCGGGTAAATACCGCGAGATCATCGGCCTTGAGCATTTAGACAAAGTCATCAACATCGATCAAGCGCCCATCGGCCGTACGCCGCGCTCCAACCCCGCCACCTATACCGGCGTGTTTGGCGATATCCGCGAGCTGTTTGCTTCTACCAAAGACGCCAAGACCCACGGCTACACGGCGGGACGGTTCTCCTTTAATGTAAAGGGCGGCCGGTGCGAGGCCTGCCAGGGCGACGGCATTTTAAAAATCGAAATGCACTTTCTGCCGGATATTTATGTTCCGTGCGAGGTTTGCGGCGGCAAGCGCTACAACCGCGAAACCTTGAATGTGAAATACAAGGGCAAAAGCATTTATGATGTGCTGGAAATGACGGTAGAGGAAGGCATGCACTTTTTTGAGAGCATTCCCAAAATATACCGCAAATTGAAGACCTTGTATGACGTAGGTCTCGGTTATATCAAAATCGGTCAACCCGCCACCACGCTGTCGGGCGGCGAGGCACAGCGGGTGAAGCTTGCCACCGAGCTTTCCAAGCGCGGCACCGGCAGAACGATCTATATTTTAGATGAACCCACCACCGGCCTGCACACTGCCGATGTGCATAAGCTGATCGACGTGCTTCAGCGATTTACCGACGCGGGCAATACCGTGCTGGTGATCGAGCATAATTTGGACGTCATCAAAACGGCGGACTATATCATCGATTTAGGCCCTGAAGGCGGCGATCAGGGCGGCACGGTGGTCTGCACCGGCACGCCCGAGAAGGTTTGCGCCTGTAAAAAGTCTTATACCGGGCAATTTCTGAAAAAAATGCTGTAAATTTACACATTATTCATCAAAATTGCCGTGTTTGTGTATAAAATGATTTTGTGAGGTGATGGCGCGCTTGTTCGGGTATATTAAAATCGCAAAGCCGGAACTGAAGGTCAAAGAGTACGAAACCTATAAAGCCGTGTACTGCTCGCTTTGCCGCGAGCTCGGCAAAAGTTACGGCGTGTTTTCGCGCCTGACTTTAAGCTATGACTTCACCTTTTTAGCACTTTTACAGCTTGCCATGCAGGACGGGTGCGACGGGTTTGAGCAAAGCCGCTGTGTGTGCAATCCGCTGAAAAAGTGTAACTACTGCGCCAATACCGAATCGCTTCAAATGCCCGCCGCGGCCGCCATGATCATGCTGTATTACAAACTAAAGGACAATCTGGCCGATGAAAAGGGCTTCAAAAAGCTTGGTAATTGGTTGGTACTGCCGCTTTTTGCCCGCGCCCACCGCAAGGCCGCCCGCAAATACCCGGAGCTTGAAGGCATTGTTTCGGGCTACACGGCCGAGCAGGCAACGCTTGAACGGGCGGATTGTCAAGAGCTCGACCGCGCCGCCGAACCAACGGCCAAAGCGCTGTCCGGCCTGCTGCAATGCGTGACCGATGATCCCGCGCAAAAGCGGGTGCTGGATCGCATGGGCTATTGCTTGGGGCGTTATATTTACCTGATCGACGCGGCTTGTGACCTTCCGCAGGATATCAAAACGGGGTCATATAACGTGTTGAAACAGGAGGTAACGGGCGATCCGGCCGCCTATGCGAAGGAACGCATGACCCCGCAGTTGTATGTTTGTTTGAACGAAGCGGCTAAAGCCTTTGAGCTGTTAGACGTGAAAAAATACAAGTCCATTTTAGGCAATATTTTATATTGCGGACTGGAGGACACCATGAAAAAGGAGCTTCACCTATGAAAGACCCCTACGCGGTACTGGGCGTTTCCAAAAACGCGACCGATGACGAGATCAAAAACGCCTACCGGGAGCTGGCGCGCAAGTATCATCCGGACAATTACGCCGATAACCCGCTGTCAGATTTGGCAAGTGAAAAAATGAAAGAGATCAACGATGCGTACGATCAGATCATCAATGAACGCCGGGGCGGAAAATCCAGGTCTTCCGGCGGCGCCGCATACGACCCAAACGCCGCGTCTTCCTTTCCCGAGGTCAGAAGTTTGATCAATCAAGGGCGGTTGGAGCAGGCGCAAGAAGTGTTGGACGGCGTGCCCCCGCAATCGCGCGATGCCGAATGGTACTTTTTGAACGGTACGGTGTTGTATCGCCGCGGTTGGTTTGACCAGGCTTACACCAGCTTTTCCACCGCCGCCCGTATGGATCCTGCCAATATGGAATACCGCAACGCGGTCAACCATGCGCAAAGACAGGCCGGGCGACAGCATAATCCCTACCGCGGCTACGGCGGCACGGGGGAGTGTTCTTCTTGCGATGTTTGCTCCTCTTTAATTTGTGCGGATTGTTGCTGTGAATGTATGGGCGGCGATCTGATCCCTTGCTGTTAATATTTCGCTTGCACACCTTCTCTTTTTTCGGAACGCCGAAAC
>CAJOQU010000179.1 GCA_905236975.1 uncultured Clostridia bacterium | reverse complement strand
TTCGCTTACAAGGAGTTTTTCTGCCGCACATGTCGGCAGAAAAACCCAAATGCGGCTGAACGCCGCATAAAGGATTGGTCACAGGGCTTTTCGACAGACCGGCAGAAGCCTTTTTGTAAGGGCTTCTGTTTTTTTTGCCCTTTCATTGTGAACCACCCCCAGGCATCGGCTTTATGCTTGAAGTTATGCCACCTCATTCTCACAAACAAGGTCAGAATGGTGGCCGCTGTCAACAGCAGCGACATCGATTTGCCGCATGCCGCCGGGAAAGTAAAGGAAAATTTACCGTAAAGCGGCAGGGGCGGCGATTGTTTTTTGTGTGTTCATCCAAGAATTGGCTTTTTGGCTTGACAAAGCGGCGGGGATATGGTACAGTATAGGCAAAGATAGAGGCGCGATGGGTTATCAGTACCTTTCGGATGTTAAGCCCGGCGGGGCAAGGCCGAAGGGGAAAGGAACCGTCGCCGAAGGCGGCTGCCGGCGGGCAGGCGTGCTGGTAAACCGGAATAACATCCGTTTTACTGTCGCATTTGCGGAGAGCTATCGAAAGGAAGATATCGGGTCGGTTGCGGCCGGGTTCTGATTTTTGATAGCCGAGCGATCGGCTATTTTTTATTATCTTACAGGCATAGCAGAAAGGAATGTCATGAACATGAAAACTCCGATTTTTGAAGGGATCGCCACCGCCCTGATTACCCCCTTAACGCAGGACGGCATTGATTACGAGGCGTTTGGGCGGCTGATCGACTGGCAGGTGAGCGAAGGCGTGAATGCGCTGGTGGTTTGCGGTACCACGGGGGAATCCTCCACCTTAACGGACGAGGAACACCGTGCGGCCATTTCCTATGCCGTTAAACGGGTCGCGGGCAAGGTACCGGTCATTGCGGGCACCGGCTCAAACGATACGGCTTATGCCAAGGAGTTGACCCGCCACGCCTGTGAGGCCGGGGTAGACGGAGTCTTGTTGGTCACGCCTTATTACAATAAAGCCACGCAAAACGGTCTGATCCGGCAGTTCAGCGAGATTGCCGACGCTTCTTCCGCGCCGGTGATTCTGTATAACGTGCCGTCCCGCACCGGCGTGAATATCGAGCCGAAAACCGTGGCGGCTTTGGCTGAACACCCCAATATTTCCGGCATTAAAGAGGCCGGCGGCAATATTTCGGCCGTGGCGCAGATCGCGGCGCTGTGCGGCGATAACATTCATATTTATTCCGGCAATGACGACCAAATCGTACCCATTATGTCGCTGGGCGGCAAGGGGTGCATTTCGGTGTTGTCCAACGTTTTGCCGCGTCAAACGGTCGATATTTGCGCTCGTTTTCAGGCGGGTGACGTGAAGGGCGCGGCACAGCTTCAACTGCAATATCTGCCGCTCATTAACGCGCTGTTCAGCGAGGTCAATCCCATTCCGGTCAAGGCGGCCATGGCGGCCATGGGCTTTTGCGAGGATTTCCTGCGTTTGCCGCTCACCCCAATGGAGCCTGCGCACCGTGAGGTGCTGTTTGCCGAAATGAGAAAGGCGGGCGTTTCAATTTGATGAAAACGGTCTCTTTTACCAAGATGCATGGCATCGGCAACGATTATATTTATATTGATTGTTTCAAAGAGCAGGTAGACGATCCGGCCGCACTGGCTGTTAAAATGTCGCCGCGGCGCACCAGCGTGGGCAGCGACGGGGTGATCTTGATTTGTCCGTCAGATGTGGCCGACGCGAAAATGCGCATGTTTAATTTAGACGGCAGTGAGGGCAAAATGTGCGGCAACGGCATACGCTGTGTAGGGAAGTACCTGTATGACAGCGGTCTTGCCCGAAAAGATGTAATCACGGTTGAAACCTTGAGCGGCGTGAAAACCTTAAACGTTACGGCCGAAAACGGCCGCGCCGTGACCTTAACGGTCGATATGGGCGAGCCGATTTTAGAGCCGAAAAGCATTCCGATCCGGCTGGATATGCCCCGTGTGATTGATCACCCGGTACAGATCGACGGCACGGCCTGCCGCATTACCGCGGTTTCCATGGGAAATCCCCACGCGGTCGTGTTTTGCAGCGAGGTGCAGTCGCTGGATTTAGAAAAAATCGGCCCCCGATTTGAATGGGATCCCCTGTTTCCGGAGCAGGTCAACACCGAGTTTATTCGGGTGATCGATGACCGCACGCTTGAAATGCGGGTGTGGGAGCGCGGCAGCGGCGAGACCTTTGCCTGCGGAACCGGCGCCTGTGCCGCCGTGGTGGCGGCGGTGTTGAACGGTCATTGCCGCCGGGGCGATGAAGTGACCGTACATTTAAAATGCGGCGATTTATACATTACCTATGCCGAGGATTCCCATGTGTATATGCGGGGAGCGGCTGAAAAAGTTTACGAGGGAGTTTACGAATATGAGTCTGAACATTCAGGTGAATGAAAATTATTCTGCTTTAAAAAAGAATTACTTATTTTCCGAGATTGCGAAAAGGGTCGGCGCCTATTCCGCCGCCCACCCCGATGCAAAAATTGTGCGGCTTGGCATCGGCGACGTCACCCTGCCTTTGGCGCCTGTGGTGGTCGAGGCTATGAAAAAGGCGGCCGATGAAATGGGCAAGGCTGAGACCTTTCGCGGTTACGCGCCCGATTTTGGGTATGATTTTTTGCTGAAGGCCATCGCCGATTATTACAAAAAGGCCGGCGTGGAGCTGTCGGTCGAGGAACTTTTTGTTTCGGACGGCGCGAAAAGCGATGTCGGCAATATTGTGGATATTTTGGGTGATAACGAGGTTTTGATCCCCGATCCGGTCTACCCGGTCTACCTTGACAGCAATCTGATGAGCGGCCGCAAGGTCACCTTCTTAAAGGGCTCCCATCAAAATGGATTTTTGCCGGGACCGGAGGGGCTGGAGGTCAAACCGTACATTGTTTATCTCTGCTCGCCAAATAACCCCACCGGCGCGGTTTATAATCGGGATCAACTGAAGGCTTGGGTGGATTTCGCCAATCAAAGCGGGTCGTTGATCATTTTCGACTCGGCTTATGAAGCGTTTATTTCGGGCGATTATCCCCATTCGATCTATGAGATCGAGGGCGCAAAATCCTGCGCGGTGGAAATTTGCAGCTTTTCCAAAACCGCCGGGTTTACCGGCACGCGCTGTGCATGGTCGGTTTTTCCAAAGGAGCTGACGGTCGGGGACACGCCGCTTTCCTCCCTTTGGGGCAGGCGGCAGGCCACCAAGTTCAACGGCGTGCCATATGTGGTGCAGCGTGCGGCTGAGGCGGCTTTGAGCGAAGAAGGTCAAAAGCAGTGCCGTGAAAACATCGCTTATTACATGGAAAACGCCCGCATTTTGGCTGAGGTATTGCGCAAAAAGGGCATCACCTTTACAGGCGGCACCGATTCACCGTATTTGTGGCTGGAATGCCCGAACAACATGAAATCATGGGAATTTTTTGATTTTCTGTTGGAAAAAGCACAGTTGGTCGGCACGCCGGGCGCGGGATTCGGCGAGGCAGGCGAGGGGTATTTCCGTTTGACCTCCTTTGGCAGCCGTGAATCCACCTTAGAAGCGGCACGCCGTTTGGATTTGTATTTATAAGGAGCTTATATGATTTGCAATAACCTATCGGTAAATGAAAAAGGGCACCTTGCTTTCGCCGGGTACGACACGGTTGAGCTGGCGAAAAAGTACGGCACACCGCTTTACTTAATGGATGAAGAAAAAATCCGTGAGCATGCCAGAACCTATAAAACCGCCATGGCGGCTGTCTTCCCGGCGGGATCGGTGCCGGAGTTTGCAAGCAAGGCGTTTTCCTGTAAGCAGATTTACCGCATCATGGCCGAGGAAGGCATGGATATTGACGTGGTCTCCCCGGGGGAGATTTATACCGCGGCTTCCGCGGGCTTTCCTATGGAGAAAAGCTTTTTTCACGGCAACAACAAGACGGATAGTGACATCGCCTTTGCGATCGATCAAGGCGTGGGATATTTTGTGGTCGATAATGCGGAGGAACTGGCGGCGCTTAATCGCATTGCAGGGGAAAAGGGCATTTGTCAGAAAATCCTCCTGCGGGTCACGCCGGGGATCGATCCGCATACCCACAAAAAAATTTCCACCGGTTCGGTCGAGTCCAAGTTCGGCATGGCCATTGCTACCGGCCAAGCGTTGGAAATAACCAAAACGGCGCTGACTTTGCCGCATGTGGCGCTCTGCGGGTTTCATTGCCACATCGGGTCGCAGATTTTTGAATCCGCCCCCTTTATCACCGCCGCGGATATGATGCTGGATTTTATTGACGAGGTGCGAACTTCGACCGGCTTTACGGCAAAAATGCTGGATCTCGGCGGCGGTTTCGGCGTGCGCTACACGAAGGATGATCCGGTTATCGATTACGGTGAAAAAATCCGCGAGGTTGCGGCTGCCGTCAACGCGAAGTGTGAAAAGCTGGGGCTTGCGGTACCCAAAATCCTTATGGAGCCGGGTCGCAGTCTGGTGGCCGATGCGGGAATGACCCTTTATACCGTCGGCAGTGTAAAGGAGATCACGGGGTATAAAACCTATGTCTCGATTGACGGCGGCATGACCGATAACCCGCGGTATACATTGTATGAATCGCCATATACCGTGCTGTTGGCCGATCGCCCGGAGGATCCGCAAAATCTGGTGGCGACTGTGGGCGGGCGGTGCTGTGAATCAGGCGATCTGATTCAGGAAAACGTCGCCATGCCAAGACCTGTGCGCGGTGAAATTTTAGCGGTGCTGACCACCGGCGCTTATAATTATTCCATGGCCTCCAACTATAACCGCGTGGGGCGGCCGCCTGTGGTAATGTTGAGTAAACAGGGCGACTATGTGGCCGTGGAGCGGGAGTCTTTCAAACATCTTTGCGCACTTGACAAATAATTGGAAATAAGGTATAATTACCAAAAGTGGCTAGTGTGAAAAATGGCTTTTATGGTATCATCATATAAAAAATATCGGCGACTTTCGCCGATATTTTTATTAAAAGGAAAATAAAAAAAACAGCTGCCGGGGGAGACAGCTGAATACAAAACGACAGAATTATTACCCTGCCGCTTTAAGCGGAACGAATGAGTGAATCTACCTTTATTTTACTGCGAAAATCGACTTTGTCAAGAGAAAAATAAATTATTTATGAACATTTCGTTAATTTTTATGTTTTTCATAAAAAAAGCCGTTTTTCATGCGCGAAAATTGACGAAATTTAAACGAATTTCTGGGGAGAACCATGAGGAAAAACGATCAGATCGAGCTGGATATCGTAGACGTCACGACCGAGGGCAGCGGCGTTGGCAGAGCAGACGGATTGGCGGTTTTTGTGCCGATGACCGCGGTAGGCGACCGGGTGCGGGTGAAAATTCTGAAAGTAAAAAAATCCTACGCGTACGGCAAGGCGGAGGAAATATTGGTTTCATCATCCGACCGAACCGAGAATACCTGTCCCGTTTTTTGTCGCTGCGGCGGTTGTGTTTACCGTCATATTCGTTATGAAGCGGAATGTGCGCTCAAAGAAAAGCAGGTCTATGAGGTCATGAAACGCATCGGCGGCGTGAATCTTGCGCCCCGGCCGATCCTGCCGTCGGAACGGGTGGATCGCTCACGCAACAAGGCGCAGTACCCGGTGGCGCCGGGCGGCGCGGTCGGGTTTTATGCCTTTCATTCTCACAGGATCATTCCTTGCGGGGACTGTATGTTACAGCCTGCGGTCTTTCATGAGATTACGGCCGTTTTCATGGCGTGGGCGGCGGAGTATGCGGTCAGCGTGTATGATGAACAACGGCACAGGGGGCTTTTGCGGCATTTATACATTCGTTACGGCGAACAGACCGGTGAAATTTTGGTTTGCGTGGTGGTAAACGGCGAAACATTGCCCTTTGCCGATTCGCTGATCGAGCGCCTGCGGGTCACGCTTGGTGATGCTCTTCAAAGCGTGCAGATCAACATCAACCGCGAGCAGACCAATGTGATTTTGGGAAAAGAGTGCAAGGTGCTGTACGGCCGGTCTTATATTTACGATGTTTTGTGCGGCGTGCGGGTGCGGCTGTCGCCCCTTTCGTTTTATCAGGTCAACCGTATGGCGGCCGAACGGCTTTATGAAAAGGCAAAGGAGTATGCCGCGCCCGCCGGCAAAACGGTGTTAGACCTTTATTGCGGCGCCGGAACCATCGGTCTTTCCATGGCCGGAGAAGCCGAAAAGATCATCGGGGTCGAGATCGTGCCGGAAGCGGTGGAAGACGCGCGCTTCAACGCGCAACAGAATCAGATCCAAAACGCGGAATTTTTTTGCGGTGACGCGGCCGAGGCCGCGCAGCATTTGGCGGAGCGGGGCGTACAGGCCGATGTAATTATCGTCGATCCGCCGCGAAAAGGATTGACTTGCGCGTTGATCGATACCATTGCCGATGTTTTTTCGCCCGAACGGGTGGTTTATGTCTCGTGTGACCCGGCCACGCTGGCACGGGATGTGAAATGGTTTTCTGAAAAAGGCTATATTCTGCGCGAATATACCCCGGTCGATCTTTTCCCCCGCACAAGCCACGTGGAGACGGTAGTATTGATGTCACGACACAACCCTAGATAATTAAGGATTTTCAAGCAACATCCAAATAGAACACTCGACCCAAAGTGTGTTTTTTAGTAAGTGGAAACATATCAACCGCAAATATGGAAAACAGGTTGAGTTAGTGATATAGATAACATGAGATACGAGAATCGAGGAGAAAAAGATGATTACAGAATCTATTTTCAAAAATTTGTTGATCTCACTGGGCTTTACAAACAGCGGAGATAATTACGAGAAGAAGTTTACGCACTTTAGTACATCCTTGCGCGTAGACTTTTCAAAGAAAAAACTATATTACCCTGACGCCATCAAAG
>CAJOQU010000178.1 GCA_905236975.1 uncultured Clostridia bacterium | reverse complement strand
ATCGGCATGTTTTGCGGTTGCCGCATCTTTGATGTGGCGAGCAAAACGCCGTCTCTATATTGTGTTTAGCGTGATTTTTCACGCTATTTTTCCTTTCGATTGTTTTTTTATTATGTATAGCACCTTTGTTAATAATAGTACAATACTTTTTGTGATATGTCAAGTCGATTTGAAATTTTGAAAGAAATATGTTGTTTCCGGTCTTGATCCCGATCGTGCTTGCGATAACATTCCCCGCAAAGCTTTAGTTGTTGATATGGTGATGATACCCGTAGCTTTCAGGGGTGAGCGCCTGAAAGGTATACCCCATTTTCTGCAAACCTTCGATGATTTCGGGCAGTGCCTTGACCGTGTTGGTCTTGGCCTTGGCATCGTGCATCAAAACACAGATGGAGTTTTTGTTTTTCGCGCCGTTGAGTACATGATTGCGAATATAGGCGACACGCGGGTTGGCGGCGTCAGCGTCGCCCGAATCCACATTCCAGTCAAAGTAGGCATATCCCTTTTCGGTCACCATGCCGGTGAGCTTGGTCATAATGCCGGCCGAATATTTTTTACTGACCAGATTGCTGCTGCCGCCCGGAAAACGAATCAGCATGGATTTCTCTCCGCAGATTTTTTCAACCCTGTCGGAAACCTTTTTCAGATCAGCAAAAAAAGCATCGGTCCCGGTATAGATTTTATCGTATTTGTGGCTGGCGGTATGCAGACCCACCGAATGCCCGGCCTCGACAATATTCTGTACATAATCCAATTTGGAAGAATTGATCACAAAAAAGGTGGCCTTGGCGTCATACTGCGCCAAAACCTTTAAAATAGCCAAGGTGTTGTCAGACGGGCCGTCGTCAAACGTAAGATAACAAATGCGTTCCCCGTCCGGCGCGGCGGACTGCCCAACAGAATTGCCCGATTTATTTAATACCAAATTTTGGGTCTTTGCCTTCTTTTGGGCTTTCAGGGTCTCGATTTCTTTTTTTAAAGCGGCGTTTTCCTCTTCCAGCTTTTTCTTGGCGGCCTCCGCTTCTTTCAACTTTTTTTGCAGCTTGGCTGTTTCATCGGCACTTTCCTGCTCCTGCCGGGCAATCTGTTCCTCATATTCTTTGATTTTTTCGTTGGCCTCGGCCACACGGCTTTCGTTTTGATTCACCTGTGCCATGGCGGCGGTCACGGATTGATTTTCCCGCACAAGCAAAACGACCGTGGCGCTAAGCGCCGCTGCCAGCAACACCATAACCGAAATGATCGCAATTTTTGCCGATTTACTCATTATCCTCTTCCCCGTTTTTTCGACAATTTTCCTTTTCTTTATTATATTCTTTTTACGATAAAAAGCCAGTAACATTTCCGTTACTGATTGTTTCAATTCTGTTACCCGCTTTTGGTAAATCTGTTTTTGCATTTTTTCACCCGAGTTTCAAAAGAAAGGTATTGCTATTTGACCTTTACAATGTTATAATACCTCTGACAGATATGCCGAAACACGCCTATATAACAGTCGCTAAAGCTATTATACGCCGGCGTGTGTGATATCATGACGCTATCAAAACTGATTTGGGGGTCTTACCTTGTCTTCTAATGTTATTATCACCGGCGACAGCACAACCGACTTAAGTCCCGCTCTGTGCGAACGTTACCACATCACCATTATGCCGCTTTGTATTACGCTGGGCGACAAAATTTATTCCGATGGGGTTGACATCTCACCGGACGACATTTACGCCCATCACGATAAAACGGGTGAGTTGCCTAAAACCTCAGCCACCAATGTGGAGGATTGTTTGAACTTCTTCAAACCCTTTGTAGACGCGGGCAAAACCGTGATTCATTTTACCATTAGCTCCGGCATGTCCTCGACCTTCAACAATGCCTGTATCGCGGCGGAAGAGCTTGGCAACGTTTATGTGATCGATACCCAAAACCTTTCAACCGGCGGTGGGTTGTTGGTTGTGTCGGCGGCGGAAATGCTGAACAGCGGTCTGCCGGCCGAAGAAGTGGTTGAAAAAACCCGCGCACTGGTTCCCAATGTCAATGCGTCGTTTGTAATCGATAGTCTGGAGTATCTGTATAAAGGCGGCCGCTGCTCGGCGCTTTCCATGATGGGCGCGAATCTGTTAAAGTTGAAGCCCTGCATTCAGGTGAAAAACGGCGTAATGGACGTTTCCAAGAAATACCGCGGTAAATATTCCGAGGTATTAAAGCAATATGTAACCGAGCGTGTGAGCGATTATTCCAATATTTATCTTGACCGCGTTTTCATTACCCACGGTGGCTGTGACCCTGAACTGGTAGAGGAGATCGTCAAACTGGTCAAAGAGCTCGCCCCCTTTAAAGAGGTGTTTATGACCCATGCGGGCTGTACGGTTTCATCCCACTGCGGTCCAAACACGCTGGGCGTTTTGTTTATAAACAAGTCACCGATCTGACTTTGTGGCATAGGATGTATCAGGGGTTCGTTGCGGGATATCCCACGTATCGGCGATAGCCATTGTCTGTCTTTAAAATTACCGATATATACCCCTTTTTGATATAGAAAAACCGTCTTGCCAATGCGGGGCGGTTTTTCATTTTTGCCATAAAATGACCGTGCACCGTTATTGCTTTTTATCCACTTGTGCAATAAAAAATATTGACATCACCTGTCCATCCGTTATAATATTCTTAGTATGAAATCAAGGAAGTCGGAACATGAAAACCTATTTTTCACACTCCCCCCATGAGACCGAGGCCATCGGCGAGGCATTGGGGCGCGTTCTCACCGGCGGTGAAGTCATCGCCTACCGGGGCGGACTTGGCATGGGCAAAACCTGCTTTACCCGAGGGTTGGCGCGCGGTCTCGATTACCCGGGGGATGTGACCTCCCCTACCTTTGCGTTGGTCAATGAATACCTTGGCGGGCGATTGCCGCTTTACCATTTTGATATGTACCGCATTTCCTCATGGGACGATCTGTATTCCACCGGCTTTTTCGAATATTTAGAGGCGGGCGGCGTGATTGCGGCGGAATGGAGCGAAAACATTGAAAACGCCCTGCCGGACGGCGCCGTGACCGTTTCCTTCCGGCAAACGGGCGAAAACGAACGCGAAATCACCCTGACCGGCCTTTCAACCGAACTGGAAGTGAAAACATGAAATTACTGGCATTGGAATGCTCCGCGGCGCCTGCTTCGGCCGCCGTGTTAGAAGACGGCGAGATCGTCGCCTCGGCCTTTGTCAATGTGAAGCAAACCCATTCCCGCACCCTGCTGCCCATGGTTGAAGCCATGCTGCGTGACGCAGATCTTACCATGAGCGACATCGGCGGCATCGCCGTCAGCGCGGGGCCCGGATCTTTCACCGGCGTGCGCATCGGCATCAGCGCCGCCAAAGGACTTGCCGCCCCCGGCGATCTGCCCTGCGCGGGGGTCTCCACCCTGCTTGCCATGGCGCACAACATTTCTTTGGAGGGTGCCTTGGTATGCGCCGTGATGGACGCACGCTGCGAGCAGGTTTACAACGCGCTTTTTGAAATCCAAAACGGTCGTGTTGCCCGCCTTTGCGAAGACCGCGCCCTTTCGTGTAAAGATTTAGCGGAAAATGTAAAAAAAATGTCGCAAAACGGAACCAAACGTGTTATAATAGTGGGTGACGGCTGTAAAGTCTTTCTGCCCTATGTGCAGGATCTGCCCGGCGCCGCCCTTGCGCCTGTGCGCGACCGTTTCCAAAACGCGGTCTCGGTGAAGGTGATGAAGAAAATCGGCAAGGT
>CAJOQU010000177.1 GCA_905236975.1 uncultured Clostridia bacterium | reverse complement strand
CAGCCGATTCAGCCGCAGTATGTACGCGATACGGTGGATTTAAAAGCGGTCAGAGCCAAAACCCTGTACGATCAGGACGCTGCTATGCCGCTTAGAAAATCGCATGAATCCCCCGTTATTAAAACCCTTTACAGCGAATGGTATGACGGCTTCGGCGGTCACAAGGCACACCATGACCTGCACACCAGTTATGTGCCGCGTCAAAAGTATTCCAAATAAACCTTCCCTACCTTGGGGCGCGCTTCCGTGCGGAGCACGCCCCAACTTTTTGTATTGATATTTTTTGCAATATGTGGATATAAATGTTTGCAAAAACGGGAAAAATATGGTAAGATATAAAAGCAGATCATCTTATACTCGAAAGGGGTGGAACAATGTCGCAAAGAAAGCGCGGCATCCGCATCCAGACACGCATTATTGTTTCGGCTTTTCTGTTGTTGGTGCAGCTTTTGTTCCTCTTTTTTGTTTTATATCATATCACGGCGCGGTCTACATTTTTGTACTTTCTTTCGTCAGTGCTGGGAATCGTCACCTCGATCTACATTATCAACCGTCGCGGGAACCCCAGCTATAAAATCGCGTGGATTCTGTTTATTTTGATCTTCCCTATTTTCGGCGTATCGGTCTTTTTGCTTTGGGGCAATGGCATGGTCATGCCTCATTTTCGCAAAAAGATGCAGCGGTGTGAAAGTCACTATCTGCCCTATTTAAAGCAAGACCCTGCCCTACATGAAGACTTGCGACGCTTTGATCGACTGCATTCCCGTCAGGCCGACTATTTGGCGGCGGAATCGAATTATCCGCTGTACCGACATTCGTCTGCCGAATACGCCTCGCCCGGAGAAGAATTTTTTCCCAAAATTTTAGCCGAAGTCGAATCGGCCAAGCGCTATATTTACATGGAGTTTTTCATTTTGGCCGAAGGCTCCATGTGGGATGAGCTGCACGCCATTTTAAAACGCAAAGCGGCGTCGGGCGTGGAAGTTAAGATCATCTTTGACGACTTTGGCTCCATCAAACGCCAACATCGGGATTTTATTACCAAATTGCGCGCCGAAAAGATCGAGATTGCGATTTTCAATCCGATCGGTCCCTCGCTCAACATTTTTATGAACAACCGCAACCACCGCAAAATCATGGTGATTGACGGCAAAACCGCTATCACCGGTGGGTTTAACATCGGGGATGAATACATCAATCGTGAGATTCGCTTTGGCTACTGGCTTGACAGCGCCGTTTTTATAAAAGGCGAAGCTGTCAAAAGCTTTTTAGTGATGTTCTGCTGTATGTGGGAATTTACCACCGGCAAACCGATCGATATTTCTTCGCGCTTTGCCGACTGCCCGGCTTTGACCGACAGTTTTGTTTTTCCCTATTGTGATGATCCGCTGAATGGCAAAAACCCCGCCGAGGGTATTTACATGCAGATTTTAAACACCGCGCAGGAATATGTCTACATTGCGTCGCCCTACCTGATTATCGACAGCACCATGATGAACATCTTGCGCATGACGGCAAAATCCGGTGTGGACGTGCGCATTATCACCCCGCACATGCCGGATAAATGGTATGTTCACCCCGTTACCCAATACAATTACATGGAATTGCTGGAAAACGGCATTCGTATTTACGAATACTCCCCCGGCTTTATTCATTCCAAGCTTTTTGTATCGGACGATAAGGTTGCGACCGTGGGTACTGTGAATATGGATTACCGCAGCTTCAATTTTCATTTTGAATGCGGCGTTTGGCTGTGTAATGACAGCACTGTGCTCACCATCAAAGAACAGTTTGACCGGCTTTTTGCCGAATCGCAGGAAATCCTATTAGAGGATTGGAAAAAGCGCCCCCTTTGGCAGCGTTTCAAACAGGCAATCCTGCATATTTTTGCTCCATTTATGTAAAATTTTAAATGAGGAGGTCTTGATCTTGAAAAAATTCTTTCAATTTCTCTTATCGGTCTTTGCGGCGGTCACCGCGGCACTTGGCGCGTTAGTCATCTTTGACCGCATTGTCAACAAAAATCGCATAAAGGGGGAATACCTCCCCTGTGATAATCCGACCGAATGCAACGAACAAACCTGATACTGCATCCGCTGCTATCAAAAGCTTGCCTGTCCCGCTATTTAAGACCCGCGTTTCAACGGCGCGGGTCTTCTTCATTTTTATCGATAAAATAATGGCAGACACAAAAGTGCCTGCCATTATTCTATCGCTTCTTTTAATCAAGGTCGCTTTATTCTGTTTTTGTTTCCGCTTAGGCTTCCCGATCAAAATACTTGCATTTGCGGCAATCACTCATGAAAAAAATCCCGCAGGGTATTCATAAAGCTTTTCCGCTTTTTATAATATTTTTCACCCACGGCGTTGTCAAACTCGCGCAGTTTATCTTTTTGCGCTTTGGAAAGGTCTTTCGGCACTTCCACCGCGATCTTCACGTATTGGTCGCCCCTGCCCGAATAGTGCAGGCGTTGAATGCCCTTGCCCTTTAATTTGAATTCATCGCCCGGTTGAGTGCCCTCGTGAATGGTGAATTTCACCTTGCCGTCTAAGGTCGGCACCACAATTTCATCCCCCAGGGCCGCCTGTGCGAAGGTGACGGGGATCTCACAGTAAACATCGTACCCGTCGCGCTCAAAAATGGGATGCGGACGTACGTTTACATTGATACGCAAATCCCCCGCAGGGCCGCCGTTTGTACCGGCGTCGCCTCCGCCGCGCAGATTGATGATCTGGCCGTCATCGATCCCGGCGGGAATATCCACCGATTGATCGACCGTATGGCGAATACGCCCTTTTCCGGCGCAGGTGTGGCAGGGTTTATCAATAATTTTGCCCCGACCGTGACAGTGATCACAAACCTTTTGGGTTTGCATAACGCCAAAGGGTGTGCGCTGGGTAGAGGCCACCTGACCCGTGCCATGGCAGACCGGACAGGTTTTGGGGGTAGTGCCCTTTTCGGCGCCGGAGCCGCCGCATTCTTTACAATTGTCTATTTTCGTGACCTTTACGGTTTTACGGCAGCCCTTGGCCGCTTCTTCAAAGGAAAGATTCACCGTGGCCGCCGTGTCGTTCCCGCGGCGGGGCGCGTTGGGATTTGCACTTCGACCGCCGCCGAAACCGCCCCCAAAGAAGGAACTGAAAATATCGCCCAGGTCGCCGAAATCACCGGTAAAACCGCCGCCGCCGCCCGCCCCGAAGTTGGGGTCTACGCCGGCATGACCAAACTGGTCGTAGCGCGCACGTTTTTCTTTATCCGACAGTACCTCGTAGGCTTCGTTGACTTCTTTGAATTTCTTTTCAGCCTCTTGATCGCCGGGGTTTAAATCGGGATGATATTTCTTTGCCGCTTTTCGGTAGGCCTTTTTCAGGTCATCGTCCGAGACGGATTTATCTACGCCCAGGACTTCATAATAATCTCTTTTTTCGTCAGCCAAAACCATTTCCCCTACTATGTTAATTTGGTACTAAAAACCTAATAAATAAGTTTATCGACAGCCTGCACCTTCCCCAAAAAGGGGAAGGTGTTAACTGTTTCGCCTTTTAAGAATTATTTATTGTCGTCTACATCGGTATAGTCAGCCTCATAAACATTGGGGTCGGCGCCTGCCGCGTTGGATTGAGGCTGGCCTTCAGGCGCACCCTGCGGATTCGCGGCCTGATAGATTTTTTCGCTGACCGCATAGATTTCCTTTTGCAGGTCGTCTTGTTTTGCCTTGATTGCCTCTGTGTCTTCGCCCTTGAGCGCTTCTTTTAACGCCTCTTTGGCCGATTCGATTTTGCTCTTTTCCTCATCGGACAGCTTATCGCCGAAATCCTTGACCGTTTTTTCGGTCTGGTAGATCATTTGATCGGCGTTGTTGCGAATATCCACCGATTCACGGCGCTTTTTATCCTCAGCCGCATACTGCTCGGCCTCTTTGACCGCCTTATCGATATCCTCTTTTGACATATTGGTGTTAGAGGTGATGGTGATGTTATTCTCCTTGCCGGTGCCAAGGTCTTTCGCCGAAACATGCACAATGCCGTTCGCGTCGATATCGAAGGTCACCTCGATCTGCGGAATACCACGCGGAGCCGGCGCAATGCCATCTAAGTGGAAGACGCCGAGCGTCTTATTGTCTTTTGCAAATTCGCGTTCACCCTGCAAAACATGCACTTCGACCGAAGTTTGGCCGTCGGCCGCGGTTGAGAAGATCTGACTCTTTTTAGCCGGAATGGTGGTGTTGCGGTCAATGACCTTGGTGGAAACGCCGCCCATGGTCTCAATACCGAGAGAAAGCGGGGTTACATCTAACAGCAACAATCCCTTTACATCGCCGCCTAACACGCCTGCCTGCAAGGAAGCGCCGATAGCCACACATTCATCAGGGTTGATGCCCTTAAACGGCTCTTTGCCCATGAAGTTCTTTACGGCGTCTTGCACGGCCGGAATACGGGAGGATCCGCCGACCATCAAAACCTTGTGGATTTCATTTTTGTCCAGTCCCGAATCGGCCAGCGCCTGACGAACCGGACCCATGGTCGCGTCCACCAGATCGGCGGTCAGTTCGTTGAACTTCGCACGGGTCAATGTGGTTTCAAAGTGTTTCGGGCCGGATTGATCGGCTGTGATAAAGGGCAGATTGATGTCGGCCGTGGTCATACCGGAAAGGTCGATTTTGGCCTTTTCAGCGGCCTCTTTAATGCGCTGCATGGCCATTTTATCACCCGACAGATCAATGCCCTGTTCAGCCTTGAAGGAGCTGACAATGTAATCCATTATGCGCTTATCAAAGTCGTCGCCGCCCAAGCGGTTATTACCGGCCGTGGCCAAAACCTCCTGCACGCCGTCACCCATTTCGATGATCGAGACATCGAAGGTGCCGCCGCCGAGGTCGTAAACCATAACCTTTTGATCGTCTTCTTTATCAATGCTGTAAGCCAAAGCCGCCGCGGTAGGCTCGTTGATGATGCGCTTGACGTCAAGCCCTGCAATCTTGCCCGCGTCCTTGGTGGCCTGACGCTGTGCGTCGGTAAAGTAGGCCGGAACGGTAATGACCGCCTCGGTGACGGTTTGCCCAAGGTAAGCCTCGGCATCGGCCTTTAATTTTTGCAGAATAATGGCTGAAATTTCTTGTGGGGTGTATTTTTTATCGTCAATCGTAACGGTGTTGGCCGTACCCATTTCACGTTTAATAGAACTGATGGTACGGTCGGGGTTGGTGATGGCCTGACGTTTGGCGACCTGGCCCACCATTCTTTCGCCGGTCTTCGAAAAAGCGACTACCGACGGAGTGGTTCTGCCGCCCTCGGCATTTGCAATTACGACCGGTTCGCCGCCTTCCATAACGGCAACGCAAGAGTTTGTTGTTCCTAAATCAATACCAATGATTTTTCCCATGATAAATTCCTCCAAATACAGAATATTTATTATTTTATTATTATAAGCTAATTTGCGACTTTTACCATAGCAACGCGAATGACCGTGTCACCCGTTTTGTAGCCCTTTTGCAAAACCTCAACGATTACGTTTTCGCCATAGTTTTCATCCTCCACATGCATGACCGCCTCGTGCAGGTTGGGGTCAAACGTATCGCCCGGTTGCGCGATCTCCACGATTTGAAGACCGCTTTGCAAGGTTTCAAACTGCTTGATAATCATTTCAATGCCCTTCCTGTATTCAGGGCTTTCCTTATCCGCCGCCGCGGCGCGGTCAATATTGTCCAAAATCGGAAGAATCTGCTTAATCAGCGACGCTCTGGCATATTCCGCCACACCGGCTTTTTCGCGTTCGGTGCGCTTTTTGTAATTGTCAAACTCCGCCGCCGTGCGCAGCAGCAGCTCGCTTTTTTGTTCCAGCTCTGCTTTCAGCTTTTCGATCTCGGCGTCCTTTTTGGATTTCTTTTCTTTTTTGCCCTTTTCGGCAGTTTTTTCCGCCTGTTCGGCTGTTTCGCCCTCGACTTCGGGGGGCGTTTCGGTTTTCTTTTCTTCTTCCACCGTTCTCAATCCTCCATATCCTTTTGCGCTTCACCCATGGCCTCGGCCAAACGCAAAGCACAGTATTGCACGCAAGGGATGATGTTTTCATATGACATGCGATTTCGCCCAATGACCCCGATCACACCCTGATATTGATCGGCGCATCGGTACTTTGCCGCCACAATGGATGAGGCACGCAGCTCGTCAAATCCGGTTTCGCGGCCCAGGATCACACCGCAGTCACCCTGCAAGCCCTCCATCATGGTCACCAACGGAAAACCTTGTTTGGCAAGAGCGATCATCCGCTTCGCCGCCGCCTCACTGCCGCAAACACGATAAAGCAACGAAACACCGCTGATTTGTGCGCCTGAGGTTTCAAGCTCGGCCGCCATTTCAAAAACAGCCGCCAACAAGGGCGTGAGATCAAGCATATCCATTCCAAAGGCGGTAATGGCGCCTTGCAGCGACGCACGGTTAAGCTGTTCAATGCGTTTACCGAGCACCCGTTCCCGCACCACGGTTTGGAAAGCCGTAAGCCGATCAGGGGTCAGGATTGCCGAAGACCGCACCGTGCGGTGCCGTACCCTGCCGTCGGACGATACAAGCAAGACCGTTGCGGCGCTTTTGCCAATTGGCAGTAATTCGACCTTGCGCACCCTTGGACTGCCCGCGGCGGAAAAACATGTGATGGCCGGAAGACCCGTCAACTCCGATAACATTTCCCCTGCTAAAGCCGGGATCTTTTCGGGAACATCCGAAAGGCCGGACAAGCGACTGTCTACGATCTGCTTGACGCGGGGCGAAATCTCACCGGGCGGCATGAGTGTCTCAACATAGAGCTTGATCCCCAAATCGGTGGGCACCCTGCCTGCCGAGGTGTGCGGCTGGGCAAGCAGTCCTAAGTCGCAAAGCTCACTCATTTCGTTACGCAGCGTAGCGGAAGAAGGGGCGTTCGGCATCCATTCCACAAGCGTTTTGGAGCCGACCGGCAACCCGGTGGCAATGTAGGCTTTGGTAACGGCGGCAAGCACTTCCCTTTTTCGCTTGGAAAGCTCCACTTGCGGCTCACCTCCCACATCCGTTTTCATGTTAGCACTCTTTAACCTTGAGTGCTAACGATTTTTATTATATGCGAATTTTTCCAAATGTCAAGCCTTTTTTGAAAAATTATTTGACTTTTCCTGACCTTTTACATTTTGTTCACATTTGATCGCAAAAAAGGACATAAAAAGCAGTTTATTTTGCTATTTCATAAAAATACATTATATTATTGCATATTATGGAAAAATATGTTATTATATATTTAAACTACATATTTAGAAAGGAAAATCAAAACCATGACTGAATCAAAAAAGAAATACTCGCAGAAAATCGACCCCTCTTGCCTGCTTACAAATGCCGCCTGCCCAAACGGGGAGGTCATGATCCTGGAAATGGAAGAATGGGATTTCTTAATGAATTACCGCCGGTTTCCTGAGGAGGGGCAAAAGGAAATTGAAAAGGAGCTTGTGCGAATTGCAAAAAAATATGATAAAAACGATTGTGATTAACGCGGTTTGCTTTTTTGTTCTCCCGTAACGCCTGTCGTATTGAATCGGGTTTGTGTGTGCAATGAAACGCCCCCAAGTCTCAGCACAAAGCCGAGGCTTGGGGGTCGTTTTATTATAGCAAATTACACATTATCCATGTTTTGGGCGGTCTTACATTCACCCTCTGCCGTCTGATTCAATCGGTCAAACCAAGTTCCGCGGCAGTTTTGCGCACAACCGAAATGAACCAGCAGTAAAGCGCCTCGCCAAGCTCTTGATAAACCGGGTCGCCGTCATGCGAACAAAGCATGGCAAAGGTTTGCCCCATACGGCGGTCGATCTCACTGCCGCGCCGATAGGCCAAATAATAAAACGAAAACGCGCCGGTATCCGCCGAGGAACCATATAACTCGGCGTTTTCTTTTTTTAAGGTATCCAAAAAGCTTTTTTGCGCCATACCGCTAAGGGCGTCGTCGCCACAGTATTGCTCAAATCCCACCGTAGCGGTGAATGACAGCAAAAGGCGGCGTTGGAGGAGCATATCAAAATCCTCTGTTTCATCAGCCGAAGAAAACTTTTCCGCATCTGCCGAAAACCGCCGTGCGATGGTTTTTCCAAGCTCTTTTGCGGCTTTAATCTGGGCTTTGGAAAGTGTCTTTTCCTCAGCTTTTTTGCTGATGTTTTGTTGAATATCCTTTGAGGGCTTGTCGCCCGCGATCTTAATGTCCTGATCGGAATACAACATCCTTCACCTCCGGGGATCCTTT
>CAJOQU010000176.1 GCA_905236975.1 uncultured Clostridia bacterium | reverse complement strand
GTTCTCATAATCGGCCAGATTCAACAGCTTATACAGGAAAAAGCGGTCGATCCGCGTGATCTCAAAAATCTCATCGGGTGAAATACCCGCTTTCAGCGCCTCAAAAACCGTGAACAGGCGGTAATCATCGGTCGAGGCCAGGCGAGTGCGGATATCATTGTCCGACAAAGGCGGCGCATTTAAGGTGTCCAGCGAAATTTCCGCGCCCCGCACCGCTTTCATGATGCCTTCTTCAAAGCTTTCACCGATGGACATCACTTCCCCTGTGGCTTTCATTTGGGTGCCCAGCATGCGGGAGGAGCCAACAAATTTATCAAAAGGCCACTTGGGCAGCTTGACCACCACATAGTCAAGCGCCGGTTCAAAACAAGCGCAGGTTTTGCCGGTGATATCGTTGGTGATTTCGTCTAACGTGTAACCCAGCGCGATTTTGGTGGTGATTTTTGCAATGGGATAGCCCGTTGCCTTAGAGGCCAGCGCCGACGAACGCGAAACACGCGGGTTGACCTCGATCACGGCATATTCGAAGCTTTCGGGATTCAAAGCAAACTGACAGTTGCACCCGCCCACAATGCCCAGCGCCGAAATGATATTGAGCGAAGCGCTGCGGAGCATTTGATACTCTTTATCCGAAAGGGTGAGCGCCGGCGCAACCACGATGCTGTCGCCGGTATGCACCCCCACCGGGTCGAAATTTTCCATACTGCAAACGGCGATCACATTGCCCGCATAATCGCGCATGGTTTCAAACTCAATCTCTTTCCAGCCGTAAATATATTTTTCGACCAATATTTGAGTAATGGGGGAGGCGTCCAGTCCCGTTTTGGCCACGGTTTTCAGTTCTTCGGCGTGATAGGCCACACCACCGCCCGCGCCCCCTAACGTAAAAGCCGGGCGCACAATGACCGGGTAGCCGATCTTACCGGCAATGGCAAGCGCGGAATCGACATCGTTCGCAATATCCGACGGGATGGTCGGCTCGCCGATAGCCTGCATGGTTTCTTTAAACAGTTGACGGTCTTCGGCCTTGTCGATCGCCTCGGCGTTGGTACCGATCAAACGAATACCGTGTTCCTTTAAAAAGCCGTCTTTATTCAACTGCATGGCGATGGTAAGACCCGTCTGCCCGCCAAGCCCGGCAAGCAAACTATCCGGCTTTTCTTTCAGCAAAATCCGCTCTACCGTTTCTTTGGTAAGGGGCTCTAAATAAATTTCATCGGCCAAGGCCTTGTCGGTCATGATGGTCGCGGGATTGGAGTTGACCAGCACCACATTGACCCCGGCGCTCTTCAACACCCGGCAGGCCTGTGCGCCGGCGTAATCAAACTCAGCCGCCTGGCCAATTACGATAGGGCCGGAGCCGATGACCATAACCTTTTTTATTCGTTTGTCAAGCGGCATGCTGATTCCTCCATTTGGTTGATAAAGCGGTCAAATAAAAACGATGTATCGTGCGGGCCGGAGCAGGCCTCGGGGTGAAACTGCACCGAAAACGCCCGTAAGCCGGGGTAATCCACCCCTTCGCAGGTGCTGTCGTTGGCATTGACAAAACTGACTCTGCCCTTTTGTACCGTATCGCTCACCACGGCGTAGCCGTGATTTTGACTGGTGATGTAGGTGCGGTCGCCGTCTGTTTCTTTCACAGGTTGATTTACACCGCGATGACCGTATTTCAGCTTTTCGGTTTTCGCGCCCATGGCAATGGCCAATAACTGGTGACCAAGGCAGATGCCGAACAGCGGCACCTTTCCGCAAAGCTTTGCGATCTGCTCGATTTCAAACCGATTTTCGGCCGGGTCGCCCGGGCCGTTCGACAGCATGACCCCATCGGGCGCGGCCGCTAAAATTTCCTCCGCCGAAGTGGCAGCCGGCACTACCGTGACCGTACAACCGCGGCGAACCAGCTCACGAATGATATTGGCCTTGGCACCGTAATCGATCAGGGTGACCCGGAATTTCTCGGGCTCGGCCTTAAAAACCCTGGTTTTTCCGGTCGTTACGGCCGCGACCGCACCGGTGACGGCATAAGCCTTTACCGCTTCTAAATCGGCGGTCGGCGCATAGCAAATGGCGGCGTTCATGACGCCATGCTCCCGGATGATCTTGGTGACAGCGCGGGTATCCACACCGTAAATGCCGGGAATGCCCTGCCGCTTCAAAAAAGCGTCCAGCGTTTCCTCACACCGAAAGTTCGAAGGATGCTCGCACCACTCCCTCACCACATAGCCCTTGACGGCGCACTTGCCCTCACGGTCGGCGGCGATCATGCCGTAGTTGCCGATCATGGGGAAGGTCTGCATGACGATCTGCCCGTAATAACTTTCGTCGGTCAAGGTCTCAATGTAGCCGTTCATGCCGGTGGTAAAGACCAACTCTCCCACGCTTGCGCTCTCGGCCCCGAAGGCAAAGCCCTCAAAAACCTGACCGTTTTCCAATACCAAATACGCTTGTTTCATGTTATCTGTCCTATTACTATACTAATGTAGCCGCCATCACAGCCTTGATGGTGTGCATACGGTTCTCGGCCTCGTCAAATACGATCGACTGCGGGCCTTCAAAAACCTCGTCCGTCACCTCTAATGCCGAAAGGCCGAATTTTTCGCCGACCTCACGCCCGACACCGGTCTTCAGATCATGAAAAGCAGGCAGGCAGTGCATAAAAACAGCCTGTTCACCCGCGTTTTTCATAACAGTGCCGTTGACCTGATAAGGCAGCAAATCATGGATGCGCTGCCGCCAGGCCTCTTCCGGCTCGCCCATGGATACCCAAACATCGGTATAGATCACATCCGCGCCGCGGGTGGCCTCTGCCGGATCCTCACAAAAACGCAAGGTCGCGCCGCCTTCCTGCGCCAACTTTTCGCAGGTTTCGATCAACGCCGGATCGGGAAAATATTCTTTGGGCGCGCAGGCGGTGAAATCCAAACCCATTTTGGCACAGCCCACCATCAGCGAATTGCCCATGTTGTAACGCGCATCCCCCATGTAGACAAACCGAATGCCTTGCAGTCTGCCGAAATGCTCCTTGATGGTCAAAAAATCGGCCAAAATCTGGGTTGGGTGAAATTCGTTGGTCAGGCCATTCCAAACCGGTACACCCGCGTATTTGGCCAGT
>CAJOQU010000175.1 GCA_905236975.1 uncultured Clostridia bacterium | reverse complement strand
TGCGAATTTAGTTATATTTACCACCTTATTTTAGTCACTTTTAAATCTTCGCAAAATAAAAAAGTGCGACAACCGAAGTTATCGCACCGAAAAACGCACAACTCCGATTGCTGCGACACAATTGCTTTGACACCGAACAAGTGCAAAACGCGAAGAGTGCATTTTTACCAAATGATAAAAATATGAGTCGTCTTCATTCTATTTTTTCTGCAATTCCGCATTACGTCGAACCGGCGCCTCGCCGCGCCAGGCGTAGGCGCGGTTTTCAATATTTTCGCCCAAAATATATTCATCACGATAACCCGATATAAACGCCGGAATATCGGTTTTTTCGGCCTTCTTATTCATAGGGCAGTTTTCCGAACACAGGTCACAACCCCACAAAAGGCCGTGCCGGCGCAAATCCGCCGCCTCCTGTTCGGTCAAATCGCCCTTTTTTTGGGTAACCGCCGACAGGCAGCGGGTCTTATCTAACTGCTTGGGACAGGTTTTTTTACAAAGTCCACACTGCAAACAAGGTTTGGGGTCGTTTTGGCAGTCAAGCGGCAGATCGGTCACGATCTCCCCGATAAAGCACCAACTGCCGTAACGGGGATGAATGAGCAGCCCGTTTTCGCCCCTGACGCCCAGCCCCGCACAGACGGCGGCGGCTACCTCGGGAATAGGGGAATTATCAATAAACCAGGCAAACTGCGCTGACGGAAAGTTTTTTTGAAGGGCTTTTGCAACTTCTGAAAGCTTGGCGCCACAGACTCCGTGATAATCCGGCACAGCGGCATAGCGGCTGATATTCTTTGGTTTTTGCTCCTTTACCTTATAAGGAAAAAGGCAAAGAAGAATACTCTTTGCCCCTTCAGGAATTCTTTTTTTTGCGCGGCAATCAAGCAGGTGATCCCGCACGGTATCAAACCCGCAAAAACCGACTTCGGTGATCCCGTGTTTGAAAAAGATCGCGGCGATTTGGTCATTCATGCCGAATCTCCTTAAAAAAGTTTTGCAAAACCGCAAGGCATTCATCCTCACGGATGCCGCCGTATACCTCCGGTTTTACGCCAAAGGATTGGTCAAACAGATTCACCACGCTGTCTGCACAGCCCCAGGCGCTGTCATACGCACCGAAAACCACCGTTTTGATGCGCGCGTTTAAAATCGCGCCCGCGCACATGGGGCAAGGCTCTAAGGTGACATACAGTTCACAATCGTCCAGCCGCCAACGATTGAGCCTTTGGCAGGCAAGGCGAATGACCTCTATCTCGGCGTGAGAGAGCGCGTTTTGCGTTTCCTCCCGCCGATTCCCGGCGGCGGCGATGATCTCACCGTTTTGAACCATAACCGCGCCCACCGGTACCTCGCCCCGGGCGGCGGCTTTTTCGGCTTCCTTTAACGCGGCCGACATAAACCGACTGTTCATGTGTTATGCTTGATTGCTGGTATTATCGGGTGCGGCAAAGGAAGTGAATCGATCACGATAATCAAAAACCGGTTGTTTGTTGCGCAGAACAAAGAGGAAAATGCCCTCCAAAAAGTTAAAGATGATGACTAACACCGTAAACAGCGTGCCGTTGCCGTAATCAAACGCGTTGTATACCCTCCACAGCGCGACATAATGAGTAATTTTAAAAGCGAGCGAAACCGCCAGCGTGAAGAAATACAAAAAAGCCGAAGGAGTCAAAGCCCCCAAAACATCCGACGCCTGTATGGTGTCTGAATCTGCCGCTTGAAGAATCAGCGAAATCAAGGACCCGGCAAACACAATGCAAAGCACCATAGCCAAAATGGTCGAAACAATGCGCAGAATCAACAGAATCACGCCGAATTTTGCCGAACGACTGCCGTCACGCTTGACGTATTTTTCCGCCAAACGCCCCAAGGTAAAACAGTTGATAACCGGAATAAAAGCGATCCAGGGATTTGCCACCCCGGCGGTTTTGCCCATTTTATAAACGCCGATGGCCTTTAAGATGTACAGCGCCAGCCCCACAATGCCAAAAACCGCCAACACCCCAAACATTGCCGCTATACTGCTCTGCAGATCACTGTCGATATACTGAGAAAAATCATACATTATCTCTTCTCTCCTTCAAAGGTTTAAAAATAAAACAAAGATTCCAACAAGCAAAGTACCGCAAAAATGATGATGGGCACCGAAGTGAAAAACCATTTGTATTTTTGTTTTTCGGTCGCCTGCATATTTTTTTGTTGAAAACGAAATCCCTCGTTTCGGTCGCGCACAAAAAACAGACCTGCCAAACCAAGCAACAAACAAATCGCCAAAAAGGCCGCGTAAAGAAGGTTTTGCGTGGTTTGTGAAAGGTCGTTCAAAAGATATTCAAAAACCACCGAAACCAAATTGTTAAAACCGTGCACCGCCACACCGACCCAAAGCGAACCGGTCTCAACCGCGATAAAGCCCAACACCAGCCCTACCAAAAAGGCAAACGGCATTTGTTCAAAGTTGCCATGCAAAAGGCCGAAAATAATGGAGGAGGTCATGACCGCAAAGCCGTCGCCGTATTTGCGCAAAGAACCCAAAATCAAGCCGCGGCAGGCAAATTCTTCTACCAAAGCGGGCGTAACAACGGTGGAAAGCAGTGACAATGCAAATCCAAACCATCCGGCCGGGGATTTGCCGTAATCGACATGGTATTCGATCCCGAATTTGCTTAAAAACTCGCCTAAAATGGAAATGGCAATGTTGGCGAACCCACAAAAGGCGATACCCATAAAGAACATGGGAAAGACCAGCCCTTTTTTGGGTTTTCCCAGCGGCACAAGATCGCTGACCCGTTCCCCGTATGCCTTGAAAACCAACACAAACGGCAGGGTGAAAAGCAAAATGGAAATCACGATCTGCAAAATCTGCATCATGGCAGGTTCTTGGATCAACTGCATTGCCTTTTCATAGGATAAGCCCATTCGCAGTGCCACCAAAATATAAATGATGCTCCAAACCACCGAAATTCCCATAAAAACAAGCAGTGCAATGCCGATCATTTTCGCCGTTTTTTTGATTTTTTGTTTTTCAAGAAATAACTCCGGCGTCATACCAAAGGGAAAAGAAGGATAAGTTCCCGGCGGCGCGGCATAAACGCCCGGCTGTTCTACAGGGGTAAACCCGACCGAAGGCGCCCCTTGCGGAGCGGATGACACAGTGGGCTGCGGGGCGGGTTGTGCCCCTGTTGACGGCGCCTGCCCGGGTGCCTCGCCGGGTTGCTCCTGCGGCGGTGTTTCAAATTCTTGCTCCATATTGACTCCTTACCATTGTGAAATTTAGGCGATTGCGAAATAGATAATTTCGAAATTATAATTCCAAATTACTCATTCCTAATTACTCATTAAATACGTTCCGCATACTATTATTCCTGCTCGGGCGGTTCATTATCCTCCATAGATGTTTCAGGTTCTACCGTGCCGGCATCGGAATCAGGTTCTTCCGGGCGATCGGTCAATTCCTGCTCGTTATGCTCGGTGAGGGCGACTGACAAAATCTTTTCACCTTCACCCACCCGCATGACACGAACGCCTTTGGCCGGACGTGCATATTGTGAAATATCCCCGCTGAAAATGCGAATGATGATACCGTTTGACGCGATCATGATGATATCGCTGTTTTCGGTCACATCCAGCACCGCCGCGACGTCGCCGTATTTTTCCACGCGGTAGTTGTTAAGACCCTTTCCGCCGCGCGATTGCAAGCGATAATCCGAAATGGGACTGATGCGGCCGTAACCGGTTTCGGTTATGGTCAGCAGACGGGTATTTTCATTGGTCACGGTCATGGCGACCACATAATCATTTTCCTTCATGGTAATGGCCTTTACGCCGCGGGCGGCTCTGCCCATGGCACGCACATTATTTTCGTTAAACTGAATAGCCATACCCTTTTTGGTTGCCACCAGCAGATTATCGTTACCGCCGGTCATTTTCACAAAGGTGAGTTCATCGTCATCATCGATCGAGATGGCGATGATCCCGTTTCTTCTGGTGTTTCGGAAATCGGACAGCCGTGTGCGCTTAATAATACCCTTTTTGGTGACCATGGTGATAAAATGTTCTTCATCCAGCTCGGACGCAGGTAAAATAATGGTGATTTTTTCCTCCGGCATCAGCGGCAAAATATTGACGAGGTTCATCCCCTTGGCCGTGCGGCTGCCTTCCGGAATTTCATAAGCCTTAATGCGGTACATTCTGCCGAGATTGGAGAACAGCATAATATAATCATGTGAGGAGCAGACGAACATATTCTCCACCGCGTCGTCCTCACGGGTGGTCATGCCGGTAATGCCCCTTCCGCCGCGATTCTGCACGTTATAGGTATCGGCAGGCAGGCGCTTGATAAAGCCGTTGACCGTTTTAGTCAGCACACACTGCTGTTCGGGAATAAGGTCTTCAATATCCACCTCGCCGGCCACATCGGTGATTTCGGTGCGGCGATCATCGGAAAATTTATCCCGCAAATTGAGCGCCTCGGTCTTGACAATATCCAAAATGCGCTCGTGGCTGGCCAAAATAGCCTCGCACTCTTTAATAAAATCTAATTTTTCCTGTAATTCATCTAAAATTTTCTGCTTTTCCAGGCCGGACAAACGTCCCAACTGCATCTGCACAATGGCAGTGGTTTGCAGATCGTCCAACCCAAAACGCTCGGAAAGGGCGGCCTTACTTTCCGGAATGGTCTTACTGCCGCGAATAATGGCGATTACTTCGTCAATAAAATCCAGCGCGGTTTTCAAGCCCTCTAAAATGTGGGCGCGTTCTTC
>CAJOQU010000174.1 GCA_905236975.1 uncultured Clostridia bacterium | reverse complement strand
GAAAAGAAGCCGGCCAAGGCAACAGCGGAAAAGAAACCGGCTGCCAAAAAGACCGCAGCCAAAAAAACGACGGCTAAAAAGACCGCCGCTAAAGAAACGGAAACAAAAGAAGATTGATTATTCAATCTGTTTACAGTCCATACTATTAGTAATGGAGGGGTAACGATATGAATTTAGTGCCTTATGTTATTGAACAAACCAGTCGCGGCGAGCGTTCTTATGATATTTTCTCTCGCTTGCTGAATGACCGTATTATCATGCTGAACGATCAGGTAGACAATAACTCTGCCAGCGTGATTATTGCGCAGATGCTGTTTTTGGAGGGTCAGGACCCCGAGAAAGACATCAGCTTTTATATCAACAGCCCCGGCGGTTCGGTTACCGCGGGCATGGCTATTTACGACACCATGCAATACATCAAGTGTGACGTCAGCACCATCTGCATGGGCATGGCGGCCAGCATGGGAGCCTTTTTGTTGGCGGCCGGCGCCAAGGGCAAACGCTTGGCACTGCCTAACAGCGAGATCATGATTCACCAGCCGCTCGGGCAGGCGCAGGGTCAGGCGACCGATATTTTGATTCATGCGCGTCAAATTGAAAAGATCCGCGCCAATTTGAACCAGATCCTGTCACAACAGACCGGGCAGCCGCTGGAGGTCATTGAGCGTGATACCGACCGCGATAACTTCATGAGCGCGGAGGAAGCCATGGCTTATGGCTTGATCGATAAAGTCATTACCAAGAGATAGAGGGATTCTATGCCGAACGATAAGGAAATCGACCGCGAGATCCGTTGCTCGTTCTGCGGCAAAACGCAGGACGAGGTGGGAAGACTTGTTGAGGGCCCGGGAGTTTATATCTGTGACAGCTGTATCGAGTTCTGCAATACCCTTCTTTTTCATGACGAAGCGGATGTCAAGCCCCGCAAAAAGGGCAAAAAGGAGGAAGAATTTGTTCTTCCGAAACCGGCCGAGATCAAACAGCAGCTTGACCAATATGTGATCGGGCAGGAAGACGCCAAAAAAACCCTTGCAGTTGCGGTTTACAATCACTATAAACGCATTTTTAAAAGCGACGGCAACGATGTAGAGCTGAACAAAAGCAATGTACTGATGCTCGGCCCCACCGGTGTGGGCAAAACCTTGCTTGCGCAAACGCTGGCCAAGATTTTAGATGTGCCCATCGCCATTACCGACGCAACTACCCTGACCGAAGCGGGCTATGTGGGCGAGGATGTTGAGAATATCCTGCTGCGCCTGATTCAAGCCGCTGATTATGATATAGAAAAGGCCGAACGCGGCATTATTTATGTGGACGAGATCGATAAAATTGCCCGCAAGTCGGAGAATGCGTCCATCACGCGGGATGTCAGCGGTGAGGGCGTGCAGCAGGCGCTGCTCAAAATTTTAGAGGGGACGGTTTCCAATGTTCCCCCGCAGGGCGGTCGAAAACATCCGCAGCAGGAGTTTATTCAGATCGATACCACCAATATCCTGTTTATCTGTGCCGGCGCGTTTGACGGGATCGAAAAGGTTATCGAGCGTCGAATGGGCGGCAGCTCGTTGGGCTTTGGGGCGGATGTCAAGTCGCCTAAAAGCTTAGAGGCGGAGGCACTTTGCACCAAGGCGACCCATCAGGATTTGGTAAAATTCGGGTTGATTCCGGAGCTTGTGGGGCGTTTGCCGGTTATCACCGCCTTGAACGGGATGGATAAAGAAACGCTCATTCGCATTATGACCGAGCCTAAGAACTCCATCATCAAGCAGTATCAGGCGCTCTTTCAAATGGATGGCGTCAGCCTTACCTTTGAACCGGCGGCACTGGAACGCATCGCCGAGCTTACCATCGAGCGCAAGACCGGCGCAAGGGGCCTTCGCTCTATTATCGAGAGCATTTTACAACCGCTGATGTTCGAAACCCCGTCTGATCCCACGGTTTCGGCTATCACCATCACCGCCGAGGCGGTTGACAGCGGCAAAGCGGATATTCAGCGAAAGGCCTCTTAAATTGGCCGGAAGTCGTATTGTCGTCCCGCGCAGGTATCCTGCGCGGGATTGTTGTAAAAGGGGGAATAGGGTGTTTTTTAAGAACAAAACCGATACACTTTGGTTGGTCGCGGGGCTGGGAAACCCCGGTCTATCTTATGAAAATACACGGCACAACGCCGGCTTTATGGCGGTAGACCGTTTGGCGGCAAAGCATGGCGTTGCCTTTGAAAAACATAAATTTGAGGCCGTGTACGGCATGGGTGAGATTGCCGGACGGCGGGTAATACTGGCCAAGCCGCAAACCTACATGAACAATTCGGGTCGTGCGGTTTTGCCGCTGGCCGGGTTTTATAAAATCCCGCCTGAACGAATGCTTTTTTTGTTTGACGATATCTCGCTGGATGTGGGAAAAATCCGCATGCGGCGCAAGGGCAGTCACGGCGGGCATAACGGCATCAAGGATATTATTGAGTGTCTGGGAACCGAGGAGCTGATGCGCGTTAAAATCGGTGTGGGGGAGCGCCCCCACCGCGAGACCAACTTAAAGGACTGGGTGCTGGGCAAATTCCCGGCCGAACAGCAGGCCGCGCTCGATCAAGCGCTGGATACGACCTGCCTTGCGGTAGAAGAAATTTTCACTCACGGCATTGATTCCGCCATGAATCTTTATAACAGTTGATATGATGAAATTTATCGGCAAGGTTTTGCGGCAGGACGCGGTTTACCGCGAATTGCTGAATAACCTTCAAAAAGAGAAGCTGCCATTGGTCTGCACGGGGTTATCCTCGGTTCATAAAGCCTGCATGGCGGCTGATCTGGTACACGAGACGGGGCGCAAAGGGGTCGTCATCACCCCTGATGAGGCCTCAGCCTGTCTGCTGCGTGATGACCTTACATCCATAGGACTTTGCTGTTTGCACCTGCCGGCAAGGGATTACTGCATCGGCGCACTTTCAGGCTATTCAAAAGAATATGAACGTCAACGAACCGATACCCTGTCTAAGCTCTTGGACGGGGCTTTTGACCTGCTTGCCATTTCGGTGGATGCGGCGGTGCAGTTGACCGTTCCGCCGGAAATTCTGCAAAATGCTCGGTTTACTATGCGGGTGGGCGACAGCATTGCGCTTTCAGATTTAACCGAACGACTGCTCGCCGCCGGGTACAGCCGACAAGAGCTTTGCGAGACCGCGGGGCAGTTTTCGGTGCGCGGCGGCATTTGTGATCTTTTTCCCGTCAACAGCCGGGAGCCTTTTCGAATTGAGCTGTGGGGGGATGAGATCGACAGTATTTCGCTTTTCGACCCCGAGACCCAACGCCGTACCGAAAATCAACAGCAGGTGACGGTTACCCCTGCTTGTGAGGTGCTGTTTGATCCGGCGGCGCTGGCGGATACCCTTCGGCGCTATGCCTCTGCGGCTAAAAACCTGACCGACGCACAGCGCACGGTTTTAGAGAGTGACATCAACGCTTTAGAAGGCGATCTGCCTATTTCTCCGGATCGCTACCTGCCGTTGTTGTACCCGGGCGGTGAAACGGTCTTTGATTATCTGCCTGATGCGCTCATGTTTATCAGCGAAAGCGGGAATATCGCCGAGCGCCTGAAAAGCATGGCCGCACAACAGGCGGCCGATGTGGAACAGCATTTGGAGCAGGGATTTTTATCCGCCGCTACGGCGCGGCTGTGGCTGGATAAGACTACCTTTTGGGCTTGTGTGAACGGCGGCGTAATTCTGGAAAATTTTCCACGCACCTCGTATGAGCTGCGCCCGCGGGATATCTTACATTTTAACCTGAAACGCTCAACCGCCTGGAGCGGCGATGTAACGGTGCTGAAAGAGGATATCGCCTTTATGTTGGAAAATCACGGGTCCGTGGTTATTTTAGCCGGGGAATCGCGTGCGGCGCGGGTGTTGACCACCGAGCTGAACGAAAAGGGCGTTGCGGCCGTTTTTTCCGAATCAGGGGATTTTACTCCCACAGGCGTAACGGTCATACCGGGCGGACTGTCGGGAGGGTTTGAGATTCCGGCGGCACGGTTTTTGCTGATTACCCATCGTCACATCGCGGCCGATGAACACCGGCGTAAAAAACGGCCCAAAAACGGGAAAGAGATCGGTTCGCTTGAAGAACTGCATGAAGGCGACTATGTCGTGCATGAATCACACGGTATCGGCGTGTTTGCGGGCATTCAACGCATTACCAACGCGGGTGTCACCAAAGATTATATCAAAATCAAGTACGCGGGCAGCGATGTGCTGTATGTGCCGGTCACCCAGTTGGATTTGGTTTCCAAATATATTGGCACGGCTGAGAACGGCGGCGTCCGGCTCAACCGTTTAGGCGGATCGGAATGGCAGAAAACACGCAAGCGGGTCAAAACCGCCGTGCAGGATATGGCCAAACAATTGACCGCGCTTTACGCCAAACGCATGGCCATGAAGGGGTACGCTTTCAGCCCCGATACCGACCTGCAAAACGATTTTGAACGTCGCTTTGAATATGAAGAAACCGAGGATCAACTGCGCTGCGTCAACGAGATCAAGCGGGATATGGAGCGCGATGTTCCCATGGATCGTCTGCTTTGCGGCGATGTTGGGTTTGGGAAGACCGAGGTGGCGCTGCGTGCCGCCTTTAAATGCATCAGCGAGGGCAAGCAGTGCGCGTTGTTGGTGCCGACTACTATTTTGGCTTTACAGCACTACAATACCGTGATCCGCCGTTTCGGCGAAATGCCGGTCACGGTGGGGCTGTTAAACCGATTTGTTTCGCAAAAGGAGCAGAACCGCATTTTGGCGGACTTGAAATGCGGAAGAATGGACATGGTGGTGGGCACCCACCGCCTGATTTCCAAGGATGTGGAGTTCCATAACATCGGACTGGTCATAATCGACGAAGAGCAACGTTTCGGCGTAGCACAAAAAGAACGCCTGAAAGAACGCTACCCGTTTGTAGATATTTTGACCCTCAGCGCCACCCCGATCCCCCGCACCTTAAATATGGCAATGTCGGGGCTGCGGGATATGTCGTCGCTTGACGAGGCGCCGGGCGACCGCCACCCGGTGCAGACCTATGTGTTGGAGTATGACGCGGGTGTGTTGATCGACGCCATTAAAAAAGAAATACGCCGCGGCGGGCAGGTGTATTATCTGCACAATCGGATCGACAGCATCGCTCGCTGTGCGGCCGCGCTGAAACAGCAGCTGCCGGACATCAACATCGGCATTGCGCACGGGCAAATGAGCGAAGATGAACTGACCGACGTGTGGCGGCGACTGTTGGAGCATGAGATCGATCTGCTGGTCTGCACCACCATTATTGAGACCGGTGTGGATGTACCCAATGCCAATACGCTGATTATTGATGAAGCCGAAAAGATGGGCTTGGCACAGCTGCACCAACTGCGCGGACGGGTGGGGCGCTCGCCCCGACGGGCTTACGCTTATTTTTGTTTCCGGCGCGGCAAGCAGTTGTCGGACGTTGCCACCAAACGGTTAGAAGCGATTCGGGAGTATACCGAGTTTGGCTCCGGCTTTAAAATTGCCATGCGCGACTTGGAAATCCGCGGCGCGGGCAGCATTTTGGGCGGCGAACAGCATGGCAACATGGAATCGGTGGGGTATGAACTTTACCTCAAGCTGTTGAACGACGCGGTCAATCAGGAAAACGGCCTTCCCGCTGTTGAGGAGGTGCCTTGTACGGTTGACCTGAATATTTCGGCGCACATTCCCGAACGGTATATTGCATCGCTTCCCGCACGGTTGGGTATTTACAAACGGATCGCCGCCATTCGCACCGACGAGGACGCAAGCGATGTGATCGATGAATTATGCGATCGATTCGGCGACCCCCCTGCCGCCGTGATGGGTTTGATCGACGTCGCCCTTTTGCGCAGCTGCGCGGCGGAGGCCGGCATTACCGAGATCAGCGAAAACGGCCGTGCGGCGGTTTTGCATGTCAGTTCCATTCGCCCGACGGTTGTTGCCGCACTGTCGCAGGCGTTCGGCACACGGTTTACCTTGACTGCCAAAGAAAAGCCGACCTATGTGATCCGCCTGCAAAGCGGTCAGTCCATGGCCGACCTTGCGACCGGGTTGACAAAAGCGTTGACCGATCCCGAAATAAAAAAGTAACATCAAAAAACGCCCCCGCTTAACCTGCCGGTTAAGCGGGGGCGTGCAGTCTGTCGATAAACCTGTTTTTCGGGTTTTGGGCGGTGGTCAGGTCAGCTCCTTCACAAATTCACCGATACGGCGGATGGCCTCTTTAATATGCTCATTGGAATAGCAGTAGGACGCACGGATAAAGCCTTCGCCGCTGTCACCGAACGCTGTCCCCGGTACCACGGCGACATTTTTGCTGTAAAGCAGTTTTTCGCAAAACTCGTTGCTGGAAAGTCCTGTGGATTGAATAGAGGGGAAGGCGTAAAACGCACCTTTCGGCTCGCGACAGGGCAGTCCGATGCGGTTAAAACCAGCCACCATGAAACGGCGGCGCATATTGTATTCGTGTTTCATGTGGGCGATATCCTCGTCACAATTTTTCATGGCCTCAATAGCGGCATACTGTGAGGTGGTAGGCGCGCACATAATGGCAAACTGGTGAATCTTGGTGATCTGGGTCAAAATCGGCTCCGGCCCGCAGGCAAAGCCCAGCCGCCAGCCGGTCATGGAATAGGCTTTGGAAAAGCCGTTCACCGTGATGGTACGCTCTTTCATACCGTCAATCGCCGCCATGGAAACATGCGGCTGCTCACCGAAGGTCAGCTCGGCGTAAATTTCATCCGATAAAACCAACACATTTGTTTCGCGCAGTACCGCGGCCAACGCCTCTAAATCCCGCCTTTCCATAATGGCGCCGGTGGGATTGCAGGGGTAGGGCAGAATAAGCAGCTTGGTACGGGGGGAGAGGGCGTTTTTCAGCTCTTCCGGTGTGACCTTGAAATCGTTTTCGGCTTTGGTTTCAATAATGACCGGCACCCCGCCCGCCAAACGGGTAAT
>CAJOQU010000173.1 GCA_905236975.1 uncultured Clostridia bacterium | reverse complement strand
TCATTTTCTCATACTAAATTCAGCCTTTTCCCACGCTAAATTCCGTCACTCTTCCTACTGTGGAATTTACTTTGGGAATTTACGTTTCGCAAAATTTCTGCGCGAAATCGGTCTGTTTTGCAAGCAAAGACTCCCTCTTCCTTTTATATATAGGCAGGGAAATGGCCTTTTTGAAAAAATGCTTGCAAAACGGAACGGAATGTGATATAATACTTTGGCTATGAAAAAAATAGCAAATAACACACACATTCCGTCCGGCGGAGGACAGGTGCCGTTTTTCGGTTTCCCTGCGTCAATCGGCGGGATGGCGGAACAACCTTGGAGGAATGAAAAATGGCAGTAGTCACCATGAAACAGCTGCTCGAGGCAGGCGTCCATTTCGGGCACCAGACCCGGCGCTGGAACCCAAAAATGGCGGAGTATATCTTCACCGAACGTAACGGCATTTACATTATTGACCTGCAAAAAACGGTCAAAAAGCTGAACGAAGCTTATATGTATGTCCGCGACATTGCCGCAGACGGCGGCGAGATCCTGTTTGTCGGCACCAAAAAGCAGGCGCAGGATTCCATTCGTGAAGAGGCCAGCCGTTGCAGCATGCCTTATGTCAATGCCCGCTGGCTTGGCGGTATGCTTACCAACTTTACCACCATTCGCACCCGAATCGCACGCTTAAATCAGCTGCGCACCATGCGGGATGACGGTACCTTTGACCTTCTCCCCAAAAAGGAAGTTATTAAGCTTAACCTTGAAATCGAAAAGCTTGAAAAATTCTTGGGCGGCATTCAGGAAATGAAAAAGCTCCCCAGCGCGTTGTTCATTGTTGACCCGCGCAAAGAAAGAATCGCCGTGGCCGAGGCGAAAAAGCTCGGCATTCCGATCATCGCCATTGTCGATACCAACTGCGACCCGGATGAGATCGATGCGGTCATCCCCGGCAACGACGACGCGATCCGCGCCGTTAAACTGATTGCCGAGACCATGGCATCGGCCGTGATCGAAGGCAGACAGGGCACTGAAATGGGCACCGCCGCGTCGGATGAGGCTGTACCGGAGGAGTCTGCGGTCGAAGAACCCGTTGCGGAAGAGGCTTCGGCGGAGGAAAAACCCGCCGCGAAGAAAGCGCCTGCCAAGAGGGCTGCGAAAAAAGCAGAGACCGAGGAGCCGGCTGCGGAATAATGCAGATGCGGGATGAATGAAAGTCCCGTGAACAGAGCATCACGGGCGGGCAACCATATCTTCGCCCGCCCGTTATTGATTTTATCGATTACTTTTATAACATTACAGGAGGAAACAGAAATGGCTTTTACCGCGAAAGACGTACAAGCGTTAAGAGAAAAGACCGGCTGCGGCATGATGGATTGTAAGAAAGCTCTTGTCGAATGTGACGGAGACATGGAGGCGGCTGTCGATTATTTAAGAGAAAAAGGATTGGCTTCCCAAGCCAAAAAGGCAAGCCGGATCGCCGCTGAAGGCACGGTTTGCGCGTATACTGCAAACGGCGTAGGCGCGGTGGTAGAGTTAAACAGCGAGACCGACTTTGTGGCCAACGGCGACGGCTTTAAGCAACTGGCCGCTGAGATCGCGACTGTAGTTGCCGAGCAAAATCCCGCCGATGTGGACGCGTTGCTTCAGTGCCAAAAGAACGGTAAAACCGTAGAGGCTATGGTGCAGGAATTGTTCTTAGCTGTGCGTGAAAACATCAAGGTTCGCCGTTTTGCCCGTTACGAGGGCAAGGTCGTTTCGTATGTGCATGCGGGCGGCAAAATCGGCGTGCTGGTGAATTTTGACACTGCGCTTGACGAAACTAACGCCGACTTTGTCACCATGGGTAAAAACGTCGCTATGCAGATCGCAGCGATGAACCCCGCATATTTGGATGAGGCTTCGGTTCCGGCCGAGGTGCTGGAGAAGGAGAAAGAGATCCTGATTTCTCAAATGAAGGAAGACCCCAAAATGGCAAACAAGCCCGAGGCTGTGCTTGGCAAGATCGTAGAAGGCAAGATCGGCAAATACTATAAGGAAAATTGTCTGGTCGAGCAACAATTCGTCATGGATGGCGACATCACAGTGGGTCAATATGTAGCCAATACTGCCAAAGCACTCGGCAGCGATGTGAAGATCGCTTCGTTTGTCCGCTTTGAAAAGGGCGAGGGCCTTGAAAAACGTGTGGACGATTTCGCTGCGGAAGTTGCCGGTATGGTAAAATAAACCAAACCGCGCCGCAAGTCTGATACAGTGCAACCAACGCCGGTGATCGCGAAAAACGTGTTCACCGGCATTTTTATAGAATGGAGGAATCGCCATGAGCCGGTGCAATGCGCCGATTCCGAAAAACGATTATGAAGAACCGCAGTGCCTGCTGATCAATGAAGTGGATCATATTCCCGAAAACATCAGACCCATTCCACAGCAACGGGTCATTGCCAAGATGGACGATTACATGAGCCGCCGGGATTACGACGGTGCCGAACGTCACCTGCTTTATTGGCTGGGGGAGGCCAAGGCCGGGCAGGATTTGCGGGGTGAGTTGCTGGTTCGAAATGAGTTGGTGGGTCATTACCGCAAGGTGTCCAATCGCGAGGCCGCTTTTCAAAGCGCGGAAGAGGCGCTGCGTCTGGTAAAAACGCTTGATTATGACGGCAGTATTTCCTCCGGCACCACCTATACCAACGTGGCTACGATGTACAACGCTTTTGGCGAAAACGAAAAGGCTTTGCACTATTTTGAAAAAGCCAAAGCGGTGTATGAAGCCAGTCCCGCCACCGGTGCGGAGCTGTTAGGCGGTTTGTATAACAACATGGCACTGGTAAATGTGGCGCTTAAACGGTATCAAACTGCCCGTACCCTTTATGAACAGGCATTGGATGCAATGGGGAAGGCGCC
>CAJOQU010000172.1 GCA_905236975.1 uncultured Clostridia bacterium | reverse complement strand
CTATTCCGCCGCCTCGACCATTAAAGCGGCGGATATTGCCGTGAAGACCGCCAAAGTGGCCATTTACGAACTGCGCATCTCCCGCGGGATGGGCGGCAAGGGGGTCGTCATGGTCACCGGCGATGTGGGCGACGTGACCGCCGCCGTAGAAGCCGGGGCGCAACACGCGAAAGATCAGGGGCTGTTCTGCAACGCCACCGTGATCGCCGCGCCCCATGCCGAGCTTTGGGAGCAGCTTTGATTCCTTTGCGCTCGCCGCACCGCAAGCATCCCTAAATTTTGCGCATGAGCGAAGCAGGAAGCCTGACGTATTTCAATGAGCGAAGGCGTGAAAGAACGACAAAACGGCCGATTGTCGGGCGTTTTGTCCCTATCGCGTGTAAGCCAATGATCACTTATAAACATGCTTTCCGGGTCTTCTCCGGGAACCGTTACAGGAGGTTTTTGCATGTCTGAAATTAAATTTGTCATCCAAAAAAGCCCCCGCATCGATCAGCTTGTTGCCGATCTTTTTGCGAAAATGCCTGAAATCGAGCCTTATCGCGCAGAGCTGGTGACCGAAAGCTACCGTCAAACCGAAAATTTACCCATTATTAAACGCCGTTCGGCCGCCTTTCGCCATATTTTGGAAAATATCCCGATCATCATTCGCCCGGGCGAGCTGATCGTGGGTTCCAATTCCATTGCGCCGCGCGGCTGCCAGACCTTCCCGGAATATTCATTTGAATGGCTGCCGCCCGAGTACGATACCATCGCCACCCGTGAGGCGGATCCCTTCTACATTTCGCCCGAAACCATTCGCCGGCTGGATGCCGTTCACCCCTATTGGAAGGGGAAGACGGTCAGCGATCTTGCCGCTTCGAATATGGATCCCGAAGTGCTGGATGTTTTCAAAAATCACGGCATGTTTACGGTGGGCAACTACTTCTACAATGGCGTGGGGCACTTGACCGTCAACTACGAAAAGGTCATCAAATTCGGTTACGAGGGCATTATGGAAGAAGCCCGGGCCGAGCTTGCTAAACTTCGCCGCGGCCAGGGTGACTATGCCGACCGCCGCAACTTCTTAGAAGCCGTGATCGAAAGCTGTGAGGCTGTGATTGGTTACGCACACCGTTACGCCGAGCTTGCACGCCGTGAGGCGGAATCCTGTACCGACCCCACCCGTAAGGCAGAATTACTGCAAATTGCCGCCAATTGCGACCGTGTTCCCGCCAAGGGTGCGCGCTCGTTCTACGAGGCCTGTCAGTCTTTTTGGTTTGTGCAGCAGCTTTTACAAATGGAATCCAGCGGGCATTCGATCTCGCCCGGCCGGTTTGACTTTTACATGTATCCCTTCTTCAAGGCCGACCTGGACGCGGGAAAAATCACTTACGAACAAGCACAGGAGCTTCTTGACTGCATTTGGGTCAAGCTGAACGACCTGAACAAAGTGCGTGACGCCGCCTCGGCCGAGGGCTTTGCCGGTTACGGTTTGTTCCAAAACCTGATCGTCGGCGGGCAGGATGCCGAAGGCCGCGATATCACCAACGATCTTTCTTACATGTGTATGGAAGCGCAGATGCACGTGCGTCTGCCGCAGCCTTCGCTTTCCATTCGCGTTTGGAACCGTACCCCGCATGCGCTGTTGGTCAAAGCGGCCTCGGTCACGCGGGAAGGGCTTGGCGTGCCGGCCTATTATAATGACGAGGTCATTATTCCGTCTATGATGTCACGCGGGCACACACTGGAAGACGCACGCGGTTACTCGATCATCGGTTGTGTGGAGCCGCAGGCGCCCGGCAAGACCGACGGTTGGCATGACGCCGCCTTCTTTAACATGGTGCGCCCGTTGGAATTGGTCTTCTCCTCAGGGGTGGACAAAGGGCAGCAAATCGGCCCCCGCACGCCGGACGTATTGCAGATGACCACCTTCCAACAATTTTATGACGCTTATAAAACCCAGCAGGAATTCATGATCGAAATGATGGCGCAGGCCGACAATGCGGTTGACGCCGCCCATCGTGAACGGGCTCCCCTGCCCTTTGAATCCTGTATGGTAGAAGATTGCCTTGCCCGCGGCAAGAGCATCCAACAGGGCGGCGCACACTACAATTTCACCGGCCCGCAGGGCTTTGGTATTGCCAATGTAGCCGATTCGCTGGCCGTCATGCGTGAACTGGTCTTTGAAAAGCACCTTGTCTCCATGGCCGAAATGAAACAGGCGCTGGCCGACAACTTCGGCAAAGGGATGATCCCCAAAAAGGCGCTGGAGCTGACCGTCGCCGCCGCCAAAGTGATGAAAGATCAAGGCGTTGACGTGACCGATGAGCACATCAAAGCCTTTTACAGCAATTTCCTGAATGCGGCCACTGTGCCGGCTGACAAGAAAAAACGGTATGATGAAATACTGTCCTTGATCGACAGTGTGCCGAAATACGGCAACGACATTGAGGAAGTCGATCTGTTTGCCCGCGAAATCGGTCAAACCTATACCAAACCCCTGTTAAAACATACCAATCCGCGCGGCGGTATTTTCCAAGCCGGGCTTTATCCGGTTTCGGCCAATGTACCGCTTGGGTATGACGCGGGCGCCACGCCCGACGGCCGCCTGGCAAACACCCCGGTGGCGGACGGTGTGGGTCCCATGTCCGGGCGGGATACCTGCGGTCCGACCGCAACCGCCAACTCGGTGGCGCGGCTGGATTTGGGCGACGCTTCCAACGGCACCTTGCTCAATCAAAAGTTCCATCCGTCGGCATTAGCCGGTGAAGAAGGGCTTGAAAAATTCGTGGCTTACCTGCGCGGATTCTTCGACCAAAAGGGCATGCATGTGCAGTATAACGTTGTCTCCCGCGAAACCCTGCTTGACGCACAGGCGCACCCCGAAAATTACAAAACGCTGGTCGTCCGCGTAGCGGGCTACAGCGCCTTGTTTACCACCCTTTCCCGCTCCTTGCAGGATGATATCATCAACCGCACCGAGCAGACCTCTACCCCGTAACCCTTCCGTTTTTATCCCTTGATATCTTCCTTTCCCCCTGACCTTGCAAGGCCTTGCGGGATAAGAGAAAGGATCGACCATGGAAACCTTTTACGACCGTACCGGGCGCATTTTCGATATCCAGCGGTTCTCTATTCACGACGGACCGGGCATTCGCACCATTGTATTTCTCAAAGGGTGCTATTTGCGTTGCCGTTGGTGCTGTAATCCCGAATCGCAGGAATACAAAATTGAACAAATGACCATGAACGGCGCGGTCAAGACCGTCGGGCGGGATATGACCGTTCGGGCGTTGTTAGAGGAATTGGAAAAAGACCGCGTGTATTACGAACGCTCGAGCGGCGGCATCACTCTTTCGGGGGGTGAGGCCATGGCACAGCCCGAATTTGCCGAGGCACTGCTGCGCGCCTGCCATGCGGCGGGTTTGAACACCGCGATCGAAACCACCGCCTGCGCAAAACGCGAGGTGGTTGAACAGATCATCCCCCACCTTGACCATGTGATGATGGACATTAAGCACATGGACTCGGCTAAGCACAAGGACTTTACCCGCCAACCGAACGAGCAGATTTTGGCAAATGCCCGCTGGATCGCCGAAAACGCGGCGCATATGGTGGTGCGTGTGCCGGTGATTCCCACCTTTAACGATACCGAGGCCGAAATTGCAGCCATCGCCGCCTTTGCGGGTTCTTTGCCTAAGGTTAAAGAACTGCATCTGCTGCCCTACCACCGTTTAGGGCAAGATAAATATACCGGTCTTGGCCGCGAATACACCCTGGCACATATTCAGCCCCCCGCCGCCGGCCACATGGCCGCCCTGAAAGCCGCCGCCGAGCGCGCATGCGGTCTTCATGTGCAAATTGGCGGATGAAAGGAGCAAACCCTATGGACAGCTTTGAAATGCAAGATAAAATGCGCATTGTACAAGAATTGGTGCCCGGTCGGCAGATCACCCTTTTGCATGTGATCGCCAATCCCGACGCGGTGCTTTACCAGAAATTAGGGCTTGACCCTAAGCTGGATTACTCCCACGCCGCCATTGGGGTGTTGACCGTCAGTCCGGCAGAAACGGCCGTCATCACCGCCGATATCGCCATGAAAGCGGCCAATGTGGAGCTTGGATTTGTCGATCGCTTTTCCGGCACGCTGATCATCACCGGCAGGGTCGCCGAGGTCGATTCGGCCTTTACCGCGATTGGCGATTACTTCCGCGACACCCTGCATTTTACGGTTTGCGAAAAAACCAAAACATGAAAAAATTACTGCTGATGGGGCGGGTCGCCGCCGGAAAAACCACCTTAACGCAGGCGCTCAAAGGCGAGCAACTGCACTACTGCAAGACCCAAACCATTCAATATACCGATACCATTATCGATACCCCGGGCGAATACACCGAGGTGGCGCGCCTTGCCGCGGCGCTGGCGTTATATGCCTATGAGGCCGATATTGTGGGACTGGTCATCAGCACCGACGAGCCGTTTTGCGTTTTTCCGCCGAATTGCACCTGTCTTGTCAATCGTGAAGTGATCGGCATTGTTTCGGGAATCGATAAACCGGGCGCCAACCGTGCGCTTGTCACCCGCTGGCTGCGCCTTTGCGGCTGTGAAAAAATTTTTTATGTCAGCGCCTATACCGGCGAAGGCCTGGCGGACATTATTGCGTATTTGAATCAAGATTAACCTTGCATTCGTAGCCATCCGGCTCCATTTTTAGGAGGTTCGCCTATGAGTCAAACCACTACCATTTGCTTTGCCAACAACAAAGGCGGCAGTGGAAAATCCACCACCTGCTGCAACGTGGGGTACAGCATGGCCTTGCAGGGCAAAAAGGTTCTGCTGATCGACGGCGACATGCAAATGAACCTCACCCTTTCGTTTTTTGACGATGAGACTGCGTTAGAATTGGCAAAAAACGGCAAAAATCTTTACAACGCCATCAAAGACGAGCGCGACCTGACCCCCTTTGTCCTCTCTACCCCGTATGAAGGGCTCGACCTGATCCCCTCCTCTACCCTGATGAGCGGCATTGAGTTTGAACTGTTCACCAAATGGCAGCGCGAGCTGATCCTGCGGCAGGGCTTGAAAAAAATCAAACAGTCCGGCCAATACGATTACATTTTGATCGACGCGCCGCCCACTTTGGGCTGTTGGGTCATGAATATCATGTGCGCGTCGGATTATCTGATCATTCCGGTAGAGGCGTCGCCCTGGGGCTTGTTCGGGATTGCCAATATGTTTGAATTTTACGAACAGGTGCAGCGCCTGTCACCCGACCTGCGGCTTTTGGGTATTCTCGTCACCAAAGTGAACGAGCGCAAAAACTACTTTAAACAAACCATGGAAACACTGGGAACACTTGACGACGTACCGGTTTTCCCCACCTATATTCGAACTGACAGCACCATTGAATGGTCGCAGGACAACAGTAAACCCGTCATGGCTTACAAAAAGAGCAGCCGTGCCGCTCAAGAATATTTTCAACTTGCCAAGGAGGTCATACAACATGCCGATCGGTAAAGACAGCATTCAAAAAAGGGTGGCGAAAAACGCCCCCGCAGCAACCCCCGCCCCGGAGAGTAAAGAGCCCGAGGCGGAACCCCAAAAAGAAGCGCAGGCTTCTTCCAAACCCGCCGCCAAGAAGGGCGCGCCGAAAAAACCGGCAGCCAAAAAAACGGCAAACACTTCCGCGAAAAAATCGCCTGCCAAAAAAACCCCCGCAAAAAAGACACCGGCAAATAAAACCGCCGCCACCACAGTCATTGCCGATATTTCTCCCGAAGTGGTGGAAAAAACGGTCGGCCACCCCGAGGGCAATCCCCAAAAGCCGGTGCAGATCGGCGCAAAATTGCCCACCTATTTGTTATAATATATCCGGCGTGACGGGCGCGGCCCTGTCGGCCCACCGGGAGGGAAAGCTGTGCATATGGCAGTTTTCCCTCTTGCGCTTTTTATCGCAATGAGGAATTAGGAATGAGAAATTAGGAATTATTGTATGAATATAATCATTAAAAAATTCAAAAGGATTTTATCATAAATTCCTAATTGCTAATT
>CAJOQU010000171.1 GCA_905236975.1 uncultured Clostridia bacterium | reverse complement strand
GTTTAAGCTCTCAAGCTCGCCGTCAAAAGCGGCCAACAGCAGAACCCGGCATCCCTTTTCCAGGTATTCCTCCACCTGCGGCTGAATGCTTGAAAATTCGTCGCCCAGAATCACATCGGGCGCGCCCAGCAGGTAAGAACCATCCTCAAAAGTGACGCCGCCGTATTTGCGGGAGGAGGTGAAGGGCAATACGAACCCGACGCTGCGAAAAGCGGAACCGGTATAATACTTTTTCAGGGCGACCATGGTGGCGTTATCGGCCTGTTGGGCAAAAACATAATCCGCCATCAATTGCTCGATTTCGTCTTTGGTAAGGTCGCCGGTCAGGGGGACAGTGTCTTCCACCGTCATTTTGTTTTCGGTGATGGTGCCGGTCTTGTCCACACACAGGGTATCCACCCGGGCAAGGGTTTCAATGCAGTCCATTTCGTGTACCAGCGTTTTGCGCCGGGACAGCCGCACGACCGACGTGACCAGCGCCAAGCTGGTCAACAGGTAAAGCCCTTCGGGAATCATGCCGACAAGCGCAGCCACGGTCGAAATAATGCCCGTGCGATAATCAAGACCCAGCCAATAGATTTCCTTCACCATCATAGCAATTCCCAGCGGGATCAATAAAATTCCGATGATTTTTACCAACCGGGTCAGGCTGAGCATCATTTCGCTTTTGCCGCGCTTTTTGGAACGCTTGGCTTCCAAGGTCAGGCGTGAGGCAAAGCTGTTTTCGCCCACCGCGGTCAGCCTGGCGGCACAGCGGCCGCTCATTAAAAAGGAGCCGGAGACCAACTCGTCTCCCACGGTTTTTCGAATTTCGTCCGCCTCGCCGGTGATGAGCGCTTCGTTGGCAATGGCCTCGCCCTCTACGATCACGGCATCGGCAAAAATTTGCGACCCGGCCGAAAAAACAACGATATCATCCTGCACGGTGCTGTGGATTCCCACGGTTACAAGGTGGCCGTCGCGCAGAACGGTGCATTTGCGTTCGGTCAGCAAGGACATTTTATCCAGCGTTTGTTTGGATTTCAGTTCTTGAATAATGCCTATGGCTGTGTTGGTGAACACCACAATCATAAAAGTAAGATTGTTGAATGACCCCGCCACGATCACTCCAATGGCAAGCAGGGTAAAAATGGCGTTAAAATAGGTGAAAATATTGGATTTGAAAATTTGCCCCACGGTTTTGGTGGGCGGTTCCACTTCGTAATTATCAAGCCCCGCGCGCCGCCGTTGCAGCACCTCGGCTGTGGTTAACCCTTGTAAATTTGTCATGTGCAAAAAACCTTTTCTGTTTAGGATATCTTTATGATAGGGCTTTTTGCGGCGCATGTCAACCCGGTTTACAGTTTTTTTTACAAAAACTGGACAAAGCAAAAGGGGTATGATACAATAACAACAGTATATACGGCGGTATGCGCAGAGTGGGCGCCCCGCTTAGGGAGTAAACCATGTTCAAGCTGTTAAGTTTTTTAAAACGTTACCGTAAAGAATCCGTATTGGGGCCGCTGTTCAAGCTGATTGAAGCGTTGTTTGAACTGGCGGTGCCGTTGGTGGTGGCAAACATGATTGATATTGGCATCGCCGGGAATGATCGCGGATATATTTTTGTGATGTGTGCCTGTCTGCTGGGGCTGGCGTTGTTGGGGCTGGCATGTTCGCTTTCGGCGCAATATTTTGCGGCCAAAGCGGCGGTGGGCTTTTGCAGCGACATTCGGCACGCGCTGTTTACGCACATACAAACCTTTTCTTACGCGCAGTTGGATCGCCTTGGCGCCTCTACGCTGATTACGCGGCTGACGGGCGATGTCAATCAGGTGCAGGCCGGGTTGAACCTGACTTTGCGCCTGCTTTTGCGGTCGCCGTTTGTGGTGCTGGGCGCGGTGGTCATGGCGTTTACGGTCGACCGCCGGGCGGCGTTGGTTTTTGCGGTGACGGTGCCGCTGTTGGCGGCGGTTATTTTTGCCATTATGCTGTGGGGTATCCCGCTTTACCGCAGGGTACAGGAACGGCTTGATACGCTGCTTGCCAAAACGCGTGAAAATTTACAGGGCGTGCGGGTGATTCGAGCCTTTTGCAAAGAAGAGGATGAAATCAACCGCTTTCATCAAAAAAACAGTGAGCTGACCGCTATGCAGGTAAGGGCGGGGAATCTGTCGGCTGTTTTAAATCCCGTGACCATGGTGATCGTGGATGCCGCTATTGTGGTATTGATCTATGTCGGCGCGGTACGGGTCTCTTCCGGAAAGCTGACGCAGGGCGGCGTAGTCGCGCTTTACCACTATATGTTGCAGATTTTGGTGGAGCTTGTCAAGTTTGCGTCGTTGGTCATCAGTATAACCAAGGCCGTCGCCTGCGGCAAGCGTATCCAAGCGGTATTGGATATATCGCCTGACATGAAAGAAGGCAAGTTGACCGCCGGGATCTCCTGTGAATACGCGGCGGAGTTTCGCGGCGTTTCCCTTTCTTACGGGGGCGAGTCGGCGCTGCGTGAGATCACCGCAGTCATTCCACGCGGCAAAACGGTGGGTATCATCGGTTCAACGGGCTCGGGAAAAAGTTCGCTGATCAACCTTTTGCCCCGTTTTTACGAAGCAAGCGCGGGCGAAGTACTGGTGAACGGCCTTCCCGTGAAAGACTATTCCTTAGCGGCATTACGCGAAAGCATCGGCGTGGTACCGCAAAAAACCGTTCTGTTCAGCGGCACGGTGCGGGACAATCTTCGTTTCGGCAAAGCCGACGCCGCCGATGAGGAAATTTGGGAGGCCCTGCGCATTGCCTGTGCAGACGAGATGATAGGTCAAAAGCCGGGCGGATTGGATTATGTGATCGAGCAGGAGGGGCGCAATCTTTCGGGTGGTCAGCGGCAGCGGTTGGCCATTGCCCGGGCGCTGGTCACAAAACCGAAGCTGCTTATTTTAGACGACTCGTTCAGTGCGTTGGACTATGCCACCGCGTCGGCGCTTTTGCGTAACCTGCGGAACGCCGGTCTTGCCGAAACGGTGGTCTTGATTTCGCAGCGGGCGTCGGCACTTCGCCACGTTGATACCATATTGGTGCTGGAAGAAGGATGTCTGGTGGGTGAAGGCAGTCCCGATGAACTGCTCAAAACCTGCAAGGTGTTTCGTGAAATCTGCGCCTCTCAAGGACTCGGGGAAGGGGGCGCGGCATGAAAAATCAGCAAACTGTCCGGCGGTTAATCCAAAATCAAAAGGGATTATTGGCGCCGCTTGCTTTGTCGCTTTTCTTTTCGGCAATCAGTGTGGTCGCCACGCTGTTGATCCCTGTTCTGGCAGGGCGTGCCATTGACGCAATTGAACCGGGCGGCGTTGCTTTTGCACGGCTGAAAGCGCCGCTTTTCGGCATTTTGCTTTGTGCGGAAGCGGCCGGACTTTTTAATTGGATAACCGGCAGACTGAACAACCGCATAGCTTACCGCGCCGTGCGTGATCTTCGTAACCGCGCTTTTGAGCGTTTGCAAAGACTGCCGGTATCGTATTTGGATTCCGCGGCGGTCGGTGATACGGTCAGCCGTGTGGTCAATGACGCGGAGCAGGTATCCGACGGCTTGATTTTAGGCTTCTCACAGTTGTTTACCGGGGCTTTGACCATTTTGATCACATTGGTGCTGATGTTGAAAATTTCTGTTGTGATTGCAATGGCGGTGGTGGTTATGACGCCGCTTTCGCTCTTTACCGCCAGATTGATTGCCTCCAAGACCTACCGTTTGTTTCGCCGCCAATCGGAAAGCAAGGGAGAACAGACCGCGCTGATCAACGAGATGATCGGCAATCAGAAAACAGTTCAAGCCTTTTGTTATGAGCCCCGGGCGGCCGAACGGTTTGACCGCACCAATGCGCGCTTGCACAAGGATTCTTTGAAGGCGGTTTTTTATTCATCGCTGACCAATCCGGTTACGCGGTTTATCAATAATATCATCTATGCCGCCGTGGCGCTTTTGGGCGCATGCGTTGTGTTGAAGGGCGGCATGACGGTAGGCGCGTTTGTCAGCTTTTTGGCCTATGCAACTCAATATACCAAGCCGTTTAACGAGATATCGGGTGTGATGACCGAGCTGCAAAACGCCTTTGCTTGTGCCGACCGCGTGTTAGAGCTTGCCGATCTGCCGCCCGAGCGGGACGATGAGCGGCGGGAACTGCAAGACGTGAAGGGCAATGTGCGGTTTGACAAGGTCGCCTTTTCATATGATCCGGCAAATTCCTTGATTCAGAACCTTACCTTTTCGGCGGGGGCGGGGCAGAAGATCGCCATTGTGGGGCCCACCGGCTGCGGCAAAACTACCCTGATCAATTTGCTGCTGCGATTTTATGAGCCAAACGACGGCTCCATTTTGGTGGATGGAATGGATATTGCCGCCGTTACCCGGCAAAGTCTGCGCCGAAACTTCGGCATGGTTTTACAGGAAACCTGGATAATGAACGGCACCGTCAAAGAAAACATTGCCTTCGGCAAGCCGCACGCCACAATGCGTGAGATCGTTGACGCGGCTGTGGCGGCGCGGGCGGACGGTTTTATCAGGCGTTTGCCAAACGGATATGATACCGTACTGGGCGAAAACGACGGCCTTTCGGAGGGGGAGCGCCAGTTGTTGTGCATTGCGCGGGTAATGTTGATAAAACCGCCGATATTGATTTTGGATGAGGCCACCTCTTCTATTGATACCCGTACCGAGGTAAACGTCCAGCAGGCTTTCGCCAATCTGATGGAGGGCAGAACTTCGTTTGTGGTGGCGCACCGGCTTTCGACTGTGCGGGACGCCGACTGTATTTTGGTTATGAAGGACGGAATCGTTTTTGAACAGGGAACCCACGAAGAGCTGTTGGCAAAAAATGGTTTTTACGCAGAACTTTATAACAGTCAGTTTGCGGGCGGTTCGTTTTAAAAGCTTTTTACGGGATAAAAAAATAGAAAAAACCGTCATGCGATCAGCCTGTCAGAATCTCAACGATTTTGTCAGGCTGATTTTCATAAATAACGGTTTCGGGTGAATACTAATGTTCGGTGAGGAAGATGGTCATTCTTTTTTCGGGAAGAAACTGTGCGGCGGAAAAACAACTGATCGAAATTTTAAGCGCTCACGGGGCAAATTACATTTCTGATAAACAGGTGTTGCAAAGCGGGGGTGACTTTACGGTCATCAGCGAATACAAAAAGACCGATATACGTTTGCAAAGCGGCGTTGCGGTGTTGATCGATGACACCGACCGATTTGCCGAACAGCGTTTCCCCGGGGGAATGATCGGTATTTGCGAGGATACTAACCGCCGTGCGCTGGAAATTTTTCAAAAAAGCGGTCTGCCGGTCATTACCTGCGGCATGAATGTCAAAAGTACCATTACCTTTTCCAGTATGGGGGAACATTCGCTTTTGGTGGCGCTTCAGCGCGGCTTGACCGACCGAAACGGCAAACAGCTTTACCCCGAGGAATTCAGGGTGAGTTTGAAAAAGCAATATCATCCTTTTGCGGTTATGGCGGCGCTGGCCATCCTGCTTGTCAATGGCATCCGCCCGAAAGAGTTTTAGGGCGGCCGCCGGTTTTGCCTTATC
>CAJOQU010000170.1 GCA_905236975.1 uncultured Clostridia bacterium | reverse complement strand
CATTCCACACCGCCGGCGGCGTGCTGGTCTACGGCATCCCTGAGTTCCGTCTCCCCAAGGCCATCGTCAAGAGCGAGGTGGACAAGCTGGAGGCTCTGGGCGTGGAGATCATGACCGATATGGTCATCGGCAAGGTGCTGTCGGTCGATGAGATCATCGAGATGGGCTACGAGGCTGTCTTTATCGGCTCGGGCGCGGGTCTTCCCATGTTCATGGGCATTGAAGGAGAGGGCAGCGTGGGGGTCTATTCGGCAAACGAGTTTTTGACCCGCATCAACCTGATGAAAGCCTATCTTGACGAGTACGACACTCCCATCAAAAAAGCAAACAGCGTGGCGGTGGTAGGCGGCGGCAACGTGGCAATGGACGCGGCGCGTTCCGCCAAACGCCTTGGCGCCGAGCATGTTTATATTATCTACCGCCGCGGCGAGGAGGAAATGCCCGCCCGTAAGGAAGAAGTCCACCACGCTAAGGAAGAACAGATCGAATTTAAGCTGCTGTGTAACCCCGTGCGGGTGCTGGCCGATGAAAAGGGTCAGGTCACGGGCGTGGAGTGCATTCGCATGGAGCTTGGCGAGCCGGATGCCGGCGGCAGAAGAAGACCGGTCGAGATTCCGGGGTCTGAATTTGTGTTGGATGTGGATTCCGTCATCATGGCGCTGGGCACATCGCCCAATCCCTTGATTCGCTCTACCACGACCGGCATTGAGGCCAACAAGCGCGGCTGCCTGGTGGTCGATGAAAACATGAAGACCACTAAAGACGGCGTTTACGCCGGGGGCGACGCGGTCACCGGCGCGGCCACGGTCATTTTGGCCATGGGCGCGGGCAAAGCCGCCGCTGCCGCCATTGATCAATACATCCGCGAAAAGAACGATTAAAAACATAACGAATGATACGAAAACACTCCCGACCGGGTCTTGCACTTGCGGGAGTGTCTATGTTTCATAAAAGAAAAATGGGAAATGCACAGAAAAGGCTTTGATGTTAAAATCAAAATGAAAAAAACACTTGACAAATGGAAATTTTATGGTAAAATAAACTTACAACAAAGCAGTACGAGTTTCGTCCTCACCCTCACGGTTCCGTCCTAAAGGGTCAATAAAGTTTCCTTTCCCTTAGTGGGTTTGTTTCTTTATGCGCGGGCGGTCTCGTCCGCGCTTTTTGTCGGTTTTTTCCGGCTAAGGCGCCTGCTTTACCGATTTTTGGAGGTGCGTCAACATCAGCAGTAAAGAGCTTTCCGTAAACGAAAACATCAAATTCAAGGAAGTCCGTGCCATCGGGGCAGACGGTTCGCAATTAGGCATTATCCCGCTTTCTCAAGCGTTGGAAGCCGCCTATTCGCAGGATCTTGACCTCGTTTGCATTTCGCCCAACGCCCAACCGCCGGTCTGCAAGATCATGGATTACGGCAAATACCGCTTTGAGCAATCCAAGCGTGAAAAAGAGGCGCGTAAAAATCAAAAAACGGTCGAAGTGAAGGAAATCCGCTTGGGTCTTTCGATCGACGTTCACGATTTTGAAACCAAGGGTCGTCATGCTATCCGTTTTCTTGACGAAGGCAACAAGGTGAAGGTATCCATTCGTTTCCGCGGCCGTGAGCTCGGCCACCCGGAAATCGGACTTGAAAACATGAAACGCTTTGCGGAATATTGTGCCGAACACGGCAACGTGGAAAAGGCTGCTAAAATGGAAGGCCGGAACATGATTATGTTCTTAGCCCCCAAAACCGGTAAATAATCGCAGTTGTATATTATCAGGGAGGAATTATCATGCCTAAGATCAAAACACACAGCGGCGCGAAAAAGCGCTTTAAGCTCACCAAGACCGGCAAGGTCAAGCGTGCACATGCTTTCAAGTCGCACATTCTGAACAAGAAAACGACCAAACGCAAAAGAAATCTTCGCAAAACCGTCACAGCTGACGTCACCAACGTAGCGAAGGTCAAAAAAATGATTCCTTACAAATAAGGAACGCTTGAAAGTAGAGGTTATCGATTATGGCACGTGTAAAAGGTGCGTTGGCAACACGCAAAAGAAGAAAAAAGACTTTAAAACTGGCAAAAGGCTATTTCGGCGCAAAATCCAAGCTGTTTAAAACCGCGAAAGAAGCCGTGATGAAATCCGGCAACTACGCCTATATCGGCCGCCGCCAGAAAAAACGCGACTTCCGTCGTTTATGGATCACCCGTATTTCTGCCGCCTGCAAAATGAACGGCACGAATTACTCCACTTTTATCAATGGGTTGAACAAAGCGAATATTCAAATCAACCGTAAAATGTTAGCCGACCTTGCGGTCAATGATCCCGCAGGTTTTGAATCGCTTGTAAAAGCCGCTCAAAAGGCTCTCGAAAAGTAATCCTTCGCCCGGGGTTTTCCGATCTCGGGCGTCTTTTCATTTAATCTCCATTCTGCCGCTAATGCGTCAGCACAAATAGATCATGAAATTTCCAATAGCGGCGGATGGAGATGATATCGGCATGTTTTGTGGTTGCCGCATCTTTCATGTGGCGAGCAAAATGCCGTCTTTATATTGTGATTAGCGTGATTTTTTACGCTGATTTCGACTTACTTTCCGCTTATAGTTTCTGTATCAGGTGTATCCCATGAAAGAATGGAAAAGGCTCACAAGTAAAGAAAATGCTGTTATTAAGCTGGTCTCCTCCTTGCAGGGTTCTGCCAAAGCAAGGCGGGAAAACGGCCTTTTTGTGTTGGAAGGACTGCGCATTTGTGAGGACGCACTGGAAAACGGCGTGCGTTTTACCATGCTTTTTGTGTCGGACGGCGCGGCCGATCGTTTTTCGGACGCGGCGGCACGGTTTGCCGCGAATGCGGCTGAATGTTACAGAATTCCCGACCATCTTTTTGCCAAAATCAGCGATACCAAATCCCCGCAGGGCATCTGTGCGGTCTGTGCGATGGCGTCAAAACCGGTGGGCGAGATCGATCCTGCCGGACGGTATGTTGCGCTGGAGCGTTTGGCTGACCCCGCCAACTTGGGCGCGGTGGCGCGCACGGCCGAGGCATTGGGCGTTTCGGGTCTTTTGGTTTCGGCGGACGGGTGTGACCCCTATTCGCCGAAGGCGCTTCGCGCTTCCATGGGAACCTTGCTG
>CAJOQU010000169.1 GCA_905236975.1 uncultured Clostridia bacterium | reverse complement strand
GCCACCGGATTTCCCGCCGTGTCGGTCACAAGATCGGTCACGCAAAAGCAGACCGGTTTTCCCACGCGGGAAATTAAGGCAATATCACGCGTGGTGCCGTCGACAATGCCAATGGCGCCCTCCTCCCGCGGGATGATTCCCTTCACGCCCCCTAAATCCACAATCAGGTTATGAAAGGCGTCGCACATGGTCACGGGAGCCTCTAAAACCGTTTGTCGGCTCAGCGCCTCGGCCAGTGCCGTCGCCGTAAAAATACTTTTTTTGTTTTCAAAGCCAATGCTTTGCCATCCTTCGGGATAAAAACCGTTCATTCTTCTTCACCTTTCCTTTTTACATGGACTGCCGGCTCTATCCGATTCTTTTGCCCGGCGTTCAAACGCCGACAATCGCTATATAAAAGTATATGATATCGGTGACGCAAAAATGATCGAAACTTGTCCGAAACCCAAAAAATAACTTTCGCAAAATTCGACAAAAAAAGGATTCATAATTTCTTAACAAATTAGTCAAAAATAGGGATTATACTATATGTCAGTTAAAGTCAAAGAAAGGTGATACCGTTGCGTACAAAACAATTTAAATCCGAATCCAAAAAACTCATGGATATGATGATCAACTCTATTTATACCCATAAGGAGATTTTTTTGCGGGAACTGATTTCCAACGCAAGCGACGCGCTGGACAAGTTGTATTTCCGCTCCCTGACCGACAGCTCGGTCGGCATTGCGCCGGACGAGTTTGCCATCCGGTTGGAGATTGATCAAGACGCCCGCACCCTGAAAATCATCGATAATGGCTGCGGCATGACCGAGGACGAGTTAGACAACAACCTGGGCACCATTGCCAAGTCCGGTTCGCTTGCCTTTAAGCAGGAGAACGAAAAGCAGGAGAATGTTGACATTATCGGCCAGTTCGGCGTGGGCTTTTATTCGGCCTTTATGGTCAGCGACAAGGTCACGGTGGAAAGCCGCGCCTTCGGCAGTGACCAAGCTTATTGTTGGAAGTCATCGGGGGTAGACGGCTATACCATTTCCCCCTGCGAAAAAGAAACGGTCGGCACCACGGTGACCCTGCATATCAAAGAAAAGACCGAAGATGAAAATTACGACGAGTACCTCGATCAATACCGCATCAGCGCACTGGTGAAAAAGTATTCCGATTACATTCGTCACCCCATTCAAATGGAGTTCACCACCAAAGAACCGGTGGAAAAGCCCGAAGGGGATGACAGCGAGCCCGAATACCGCGACGTGACCGAGCTGCGCACCTTAAACAGCATGATCCCGCTGTGGAAAAAGGCCAAAAACGAAATCACCCCCGAGGAATACAGCAGCTTTTATCAAGAAAAATTCTATGATTATGAGGATCCCGTGCGGGTCATCCACACCAAAACCGAAGGGCAGGCGACCTACAGCGCCCTGCTGTTCATTCCAAAACACGCTCCGTTTGATTACTACACCAAGGAATACGAAAAAGGCCTGCAGCTTTATTCCAAAGGCGTGCTGATTATGGAAAAATGCGCCGACCTGCTGCCGGATTATTTCAGCTTTGTAAAGGGATTGGTCGACAGTGAAGACCTTTCGCTCAATATTTCGCGTGAAATGCTCCAGCATGACGGGCAGTTAAAGCTGATCGCCAAAACGCTGGAAAAGAAAATCAAATCCGAGCTTGAAAAAATGCTCAAAGACGACCGCGAGGCTTACGAGGCCTTCTTTAACGCCTTTGGTATTCAATTGAAATTCGGCGTATATAACGACTACGGCATGCATAAAGAAACGCTGCAGGATCTGCTGCTCTTCCGTTCCTCCAACGAGAAAAAGCCGGTCACTTTAAAGGAATACACCGAGCGCATGAAGGAGGGGCAAGAGTCCATCTACTACGCCTGCGGCGAAACGGATGATAAAATCGACATGCTCCCCCAAACCGACGCGGTGAAGGACAAGGGCTATGAAATTTTGTACCTGACCGAAAATGTGGACGAATTTGCCTTAAAAATGCTGGCGGAATATGACGGCAAAAAGTTTGTGAATATCTGCGATGATCAGCTCGATTTGGCCGATGAAGACGAAAAAAAGGCGCTGGAAACCGAAAACGAAGCGGCCAAAGACCTGTTTGCCGCCATGAAAGAGGCGTTGGGCGACAAGGTGGATTCCGTGCGGTTTACCAATAAACTGAAAAAGCACCCGGTCTGCCTGACCAGTGAAGGCGGCATTTCACTGGAGATGGAAAAAACCTTAAACGCCATGCCGGGCGCCGGTGACAATAAGGTGAAGGCGCATTTGGTATTAGAGGTCAACGCCGGTCACCCCATTGCCGAAAAACTGAAGGCACTGTTTGAAAGCGACAAGGATCAACTGGCCAAAGCAACCCGCCTGTTATATGGCGAGGCCTGCCTGATCGGCGGCGCCGCGGTTCCCGACCCGGTCGAGCACAGCACGCTGGTATGTGAATTGCTGACCGGTAAATAATCGCCCCCTTTCCGCAACATCAATGAAAAGCCATCGGTCATCTGACGAGAGTGTCGAAAAAATCGACACTCTCTTGGCGGAAATGCCGTTCGCCGAAAACCCACCGGGTTTTCGGACTGCACTCTACTCCCGTGGGTTCCACCCTCGTG
>CAJOQU010000168.1 GCA_905236975.1 uncultured Clostridia bacterium | reverse complement strand
GTGGGGATCTACGGGGTTTGCTGTCCGCCTGCCATTGCCATCGGCCTTGCTGTATTTTTCTTGTTGGTACTGATTACCCGTTATGTCTCGGTGGGGTCGATCGCCGCCGCCGTGACGGTGGTTTCGCTGTCGCTGGTGTTTTATCCGAAGGACGGTAATTTTGCTCTTTGCGCGGTGCTGAGCATCTTGATGGGAACGCTTGTAATCATGAAACATAAAGAAAATATAGTGCGTTTGGCACGGCATCAGGAATCCAAATTCTCCATTAAAAAGAGGTCTTGATCATGGCAAAAATTACAATTTTAGGTGCCGGCGGCTGGGGCATGGCGCTGGCAATTTCGGCCGCGGGTTCGGGCAATGCGGTCACTTTGTGGACGCCCTTCCAAGAGGAGGCCGCTCTGCTGTGTGAAAAACGCGGCAATGAAAAACTGTTAAGCGGCGTTACTTTACCGGACGCCATCGCTGTGACCACCGATCTTGCTTGCGCGGAGGGGTCGGATATCACCATATTGGCCGTTCCTTCCACCGCTATCCGTGAAACAGCCGAACGGCTTTCGCACTATCACGATTTCGGTTTGGTAGTCAATGTAGCCAAAGGGCTTGAAAAGAATTCTTTGCTGAGACTTTCCGAGGTCATCGGGCAGGAACTGCCCGGCAGCCGGGTTGTGGTGCTTTCGGGTCCTTCTCACGCCGAGGAGGTCGCGCGCGGTATTCCTACTTCGGTGGTGGTCGCGTCGGAATCTTTACCGGCGGCTGAGATTGTGCAAAATGTTTTGTCGGGTGAGAATTTAAGAATTTACACTTCAAGTGATCTCATCGGCGTAGAGCTGGGCGGTGCGCTCAAAAATATCATCGCCATTGCGGCCGGTTTTTGCGACGGCCTTGGCCTTGGTGATAACTCGAAGGCGGCCTTGATCACACGCGGCCTTGCCGAAATGGCACGACTGGGCGTTTTTTTGGGCGCGAAGGAGTACACCTTTTCGGGTCTTGCCGGTATTGGTGATCTGGTGGTTACCTGCACCTCCCGGCATAGCCGTAACAATCGCTTTGGGCGCAAGGTAGGCGAGGGGATGCCCGTTTTGCAGGCCTTGCATGAGGTCGGCACGGTTGAGGGCTACTATGCCGCCGCGACGGCGCATCAGCTTTCGCAAAAATGTAAGATCGAAATGCCCATTATCAACGAATGTTACGCTGTGCTGTACGAAGGCAAGAATGTGCGGCAGGTTGTCAACGATTTGATGCAAAGGCCCAAACGCAGCGAACATTAGGAGAATCATGAACATGGATCAAAAACGCAAAAAAGCGTTGTGGAAAGAGCTGTTTTATGTCCTGCTCATTTTCTATCTTGCCTTGCTCATCCATTTTACGTTGCTGGGCGACAGTATGGGGAGAAATATTTTTAATATTTTAAACTGGAATCCGGAATCGTTTGATCAATACATCCGCCAAAGCGTGAATCTGGTTCCCTTTACCACCATTCGTCTATTTATTAGGGCTTCTCAGAACGGCACGTTGCCATTTGGTTCCATTGCGCTCAATCTGCTTGGAAATTTTGCGGTGCTGATGCCCATTCCGCTTTTTATGCGGATTTTGTTTCGGCAACATCATACGGCTCGAAAGGTTTTTGCCGTGGTGCTTGGAACATCGCTTTTGATCGAGATACTGCAATTTGTGTTTTTGACCGGCTCGTGTGATGTTGACGACGTGCTGTTGAATGTATCGGGCGCCATGATTTTTTACGCGGTTCTTCAGCATATGGCAGGACGTGAAAAGGGTTGAAACAGAAAAGGAATATTTGGCCGCTCCCATCATCGCCATGGCGGAACCGGTACAGGTCTCGGTGGCGGTACTGAATGAAAAGGCAGGGAAAAATCATGCAAACGATCACACTGAAGGCTTGTGCTAAAATCAACCTTGCCCTGTCTGTTTTGGGCAAGCGATCCGACGGTTATCACGAGATCGATACCATCCTGCAATCGGTCAGTCTTGCCGATCAACTGCGGGTACAAAAAAGCGCGAAACGACAGGTGATTTGCCCTGGCTTGGAAGGGGAAAACCTTGCTTTGCGTGCCATAGAGCTTTTTTTCCGCGAAACCGGGCTTTCCGGCGGCGCCACCGTGATGATTGAAAAACAGATCCCCGT
>CAJOQU010000167.1 GCA_905236975.1 uncultured Clostridia bacterium | reverse complement strand
ACGCATGCAGGCAAGTTCCGGGGGATCTTTCCCGGGAAGGATCCCCCGCCGGGCTTGCCGCGCCCCGGCCGTTTGACAGATTGAATGAGGTCGGTTGATCGGCTCCTTCAAGGATTGGCCGATTGCTTTCCTTGCCAAATGCAAAAGCGAAAAGGCTTTTTGCCTGAACCCCCCCGTTTGCAGATAAAACCTTTTCCCGTCTGCGTTGCAAAAAGAAGTTTCGTTTTTACATTTGTTTCATTTTGATTCTGTTATTTCAAAGAAAAGAGGGATCCCTATGGATCTGAACACACAGTCCGTAGAAGCCATCGTTCGCCGCGTTGTCGCCGAAATGGGCTCTGCCGCTCCCGCGGCTGATAACACCATACCGGTGGGCATTTCCAACCGGCACATTCACCTGTCCCGTGCAGATTTAGACACCCTGTTCGGTGCCGGCTACGAGCTGACCCCGCTGAAAGACCTATCCCAGCCCGGTCAATACGCTTGTAAAGAGCAATGTACATTGATTGGTCCCTCTATGCGCGCAATTGAAGGCGTTCGCATTTTAGGACCCCTGCGCAAGCAAAGCCAGGTGGAAATTTCGGTAACCGATTCTTTTGCCTTAAAAGTCAAGCCTCCCGTGCGGGAATCCGGCTCGCTTGCCGGTTCCGCCCCCATCACCATTGTGGGACCGAAGGGCGTTGTTACATTGAAAGAGGGCTGTATCATCGCCAACCGTCATATTCATATGACCCCGGCCGACGCCGCCCGTTTTGCCGTGAAGGATGGCGATTACATTGATGTAGACGCTTTTTCCGGCACCAAACGCACCCGTTGGTTTGACGTTCAGATCCGTGTGAGCGACAAATTTCATTTGGAAATGCATGTCGATACCGATGACGCCAACGCCGTAGGCTTAAAAAACGGCAGCGTCGTGACCGTCGTAAAGTGAGGAAACCATTATGCTCAAAGGAAAAGTAGTGGGAAACATTGTCTCCACCAATAAGTTTGACGCGTTAAAGGGCTTTAAATTTCTTGACATTCAGTTGATCGAACACGACCGCCTGACCGACAAGCATATTATCGCCGTTGACCGCAGCATCAGCGCGGGCATTGGCGAGGAAGTGCTGGTCATTACCGGGTCAAGCGCACGCGTCGCGGTCGGCGATATCAACGCCCCGGTGGACGCGGTGGTCGCCGGCGTAATCGACAAAAATCAAAATTAAGCTCCGCGGCATATTGCCCGAGCTAAGCCTTTATCTATTTAGGCGATTGCGAAATGCAATCGCAATGAGGAATTAGGAATTAGAAATTATGAAAAAGCTCAAAAGTACTTTTTCATAAATTGTTAATTACTAATTACTAATTGCTAATTGTCATCATAGGAGACCGTCATGGCCGATTTAAAAACCAAATTACAGCAAAATGGCGTGGTGGGCGCCGGCGGCGCGGGATTTCCCTCTTACGGCAAGTTGGCCGAGGGCGCGTCCATTCTGCTGATCAACGCCATCGAGTGTGAACCGCTCAGCTATACCGATTTTGTACTGCTGCGCGAAAAGCTGTACGATATCGCGGCGGGCATGCGCGTTGTCATGGACGCGGCGGGCATCCCCACCGGCATTTTGGCGGTAAAAGATTACCGCGCCAACCTGCTTGGCCTGACAGACGGGCAGACCTTAAGCGAAGGCATTACCGTGAAACACGCCCCCAACGTCTACCCGGTAGGGGATGAGATCAATCTCATCTATACCGTCACCGGCCGTTTGGTAAAACCCGGTTGTCTGCCCATTACCGAAGGGGTTATCGTGTATAACGCCGAAACGGTGTATAACATCGGCCGCGCCGCACAGCAGAATCTGCCCGTGACCGAAAAATGGCTGACTATAGGCGGCGATGTGTCACAACCGGTCTGCGTAAAAGCTCCTGTTGGCATGCGCTTTTCCGATCTGCTTGCCGCTGTGGGCGTCAAGGTTCCCGATACCCATGTTTTGATCGACGGCGGCCCCTCCATGGGTGTGATCAAACCCATTTCCGAAGTGGTGACCAAAACCACCAAAGCGTTGCTGATCCTGCCGAAAACCATTCCGGCTGTCATTGGAAAACAGCGCACCGTGCAGGAAAATCTGCGCATGGCGGCCTCGGTTTGCTGCCAATGCACCCGCTGTACCGATATGTGCCCCCGGCATTTGCTGGGCTACCCGTTGGAGCCGCACAAAATGGTGCGTTCCACCCTTTCCGCCGCACAGGAAACCCCGGCGCTGATCCAAAGCGCCAGCCTATGCTGCTCCTGCGGGGTATGCGCCAATTTTGCCTGCTGTCAGGATATTTCGCCCATGCAGGTCATCAAAGAGTATAAAAAGATTCTTGCGCAAAACAAATTGCGCTATACCGCGGGGCCGGACGAAACCTTTACGCCCCACCCAGACCGTTCGTACCGTATGCTGAACAGCATAAAGTGGGAGGAACTGCTGGGCGTTGCCAAGTATGACCGCCTTCCCGATTATCTGCCCGAAAAACTGCAAGCAGGCGTTGTGGAAATTCGCCTTTCGCAACACATCGGCGCCCCTGCCGCGCCCTGCGTAAAAGTGGGCGATACCGTGACCGAAAATCAACCCGTCGCCAAAGCCGCAAACGGCCTGTCGGTGGCACAGCACGCCTCCATTGCGGGCAAGGTCACTTTTATAGACGAAAAACGCATCATCATTGAAACCGAATAATCAAGAAGGGGAATCCTATGTATCAAGCTGTTGGGATCATGGAACTGAAAAGTATTGCCAAAGGTGTGGAAGCAACCGACGACGCGCTGAAAAGCGCCGGTATCCGGCTGGTGTCGGCGCACCCGGCCTGCCCCGGCAAATATGAGATCATCCTCACCGGTGCCATTGCCGATGTGACCGCCGCCGTGGAGCATGTCAAAGGTCGATTTGACGACCGTTTGATCGACTCCGCCATCATCGGTCGGATCGATGAAAAGGTCATCACCGCGCTGTTTGGCACCCAGGCGGGTGAACGCACGGGCAGTCTTGGCATTATT